>NZ_JBPFDQ010000056.1:0-33076 GCF_059415045.1 Ferdinandcohnia sp. SAFN-114
TTTTATTCCTCTTTTCAATGTTTTACTTGGTCGTTAAACATTGTTGACAAAAAGGAATAAAATGACTCTTTTCTTTTACACAATTATATGGACTTAATCGAGATTTCCTTTTGCCTTGTCCGAATCACACCATTATTCAGACTCATACTTGGGGATTTTCTCTTGCCTTGTCCGAATCACACCCTTATTCAGACTCATACTTGGGGATTTTCTCTTGCCTTGTCTGAATCACACCCTTATTCAGACACATGCATGAAGATTTCCTCTGGCCTTGTCCGAATCACACCCTTATTCAGACTCATACTAGGGGATTTTCTCTGACCTTGTCTGAATCACACCCGCATTCGGACTCATGACCGGAAATTTCCTCGGGTGTTGTCTGAATCACACCCGCATTCGGACTCATGACCGGAAATATTATCGGGTGTTGTCTGAATCACACCATTTTTCAGACTCATACTTGGAGATTTCCCCTAGCCTTGTCTGAATCACACTATTTTTCGGACTCATGACTAGAGATTTCCTATAGCCTTGTCCGAATCACACTTTCTTTCCGACTCTTGCTCGCTTTCTTCTAATACCCTAGACGCAATAACACTTTTTACAAATTCAACGCAAAAAAGAAAAGCAGCTTTTGAGTAAGCTGCTTTTCGATTCATATTATTCTTTATCTGTTGGCTCCGCTTTTCTAGTTTGGACTAATTCATCCGTTAACTGGTCGATGCTGTTTTTCACATTACCTTTACCAGATAGGTTTTCAATTATTTCTTTTACATCAATACCTGAGGATGCTTTTAACGACTCTTGAAGAGTTGACATCAAATTAGTAGCATAACCAGTTACCTTATTGGCTCCACTATTTTCCCCATTACTACCAGTATCCACAACTGTAATTTTGTCGATATTTGATAATGGTGCTGCCACTTCTTTCGCATATTGAGGAAGCATTTTAATAACCATATCGAGGATAGCCGCTTTCCCATATTGCTCGAATGCTTCTGCAATTTTTTGTTTTGCTTCTGCTTCTGCAAGACCTTTCAAACGGATAATATCTGCTTCAGATTCCCCTTGTGCACGTTGTGCTTCCGCTTTTGCAAGACCATCAATACGGATTTTCTCTGCTTCCGCCTTTGCCATTGCTTCAATTCGATATTTATTTGCATCTGCTTCAGCTAACTGTTTCGCTTTTTCAGCTTCTGCCGCTTGAACAACTGAGTAACGGTCAGCATCTGCTTTCTTCTTAACCTCTGAATCGTACTGCTTCTCACGACGTAGGATCTCTTTTTCTTCGAGTTCAATTTGCTTCTGTCTTTCAATGATTTGGATTTGCATTTGCTGTTCAGTTACCTCTTGTTTCGCTCTCGCTTCCTCTAAGTGGTATGCTTGGTCAGCACGTGCTTTCGCGATATCCTGCTCTCTACGGAATTCAGCAATTTTCAATTGATTGATTTTTTCTGCTTCCGCAACCTCAGTAGCTCGCTCTAACTCAGACTTCTGCGCTTCTTTCTCGGCTTCTGCACGTTTAATACGTGTTTCTTTTTCAGCTTCAGCTGTTGCAATATCTGCGTCACGCTTTACTTGAGCAATTCTTGGCTTACCAAGTGAATCTAAGTAACCATTCTTATCACGAACATCCTTAATTGTAAACGACACAATGATAAGACCCATTTTCGCTAAATCCTGTGATGCGACACGTTGTACTTCTTGTGAAAACTTATCACGATTTTTATAGATTTCTTCGACGGTCATTGAACCGAGGATTGAACGAAGATGACCTTCTAATACTTCTCTTGCTTCATTTTCTCGATCTTCTTTTCGCTTACCTAAAAATTGTTCTGCTGCTGTTGCAATTTCAGATATGGAACCACCGATTTTAATAATTGCTGTTCCATCCGCCATTACCGGCACACCTTGCTCTGTGTAAACTTCGGGTGTTTGAACATCTAGTTTACTAGATAAGAGACTTAAAGGTTCAGCCTGTTGGAAGACAGGAAGTACAAATGTACCGCCACCGCGGACAATTTTGATTCGATTTCCTGATTCGTCTACATGAACATTTTTGCCACCTAAATAACTACCCGTTACAATAAGAGCTTCATCGGGACCAGCCGTTCTGTACTTTGTAACAAATACCCCAATAAGTGCAAGAAGTAAAAATGCGACTACCCCAATTACAATCCAAATTCCTGTTGTCATTGTTGATTTCCCCCTTTAATCATCATATTTTGGTAAGGCAGGACGTAGGCAACGCCTTCCTTTACATCTATAATAAGAACCTTTTCATCATATGGAATTGGTTCATTATTAAAGCTCTTAGCAGATTTAGCGATTGTGCCACTGATTCCCTCAATGACAACCTCGCCGAAGCCATCAATCGGGATTGAAGTAATTACTTTTCCAATTCTCCCTTTCAAATCTTCTTCCCTGTATACCATCGATTCCTCAGCAGAAGACAACGGGATTAATACAAATACATTTAATAATGTGACTAAAATAAGTGCTAATACAAGTGAAATAACAAAAATTAATAAACTATGAAAGGAAAGTATTTTTTCAAAAATGTACCCAGATGCGCTCAAAAAGGTGAGGAATGAGAAGATAAGTGTTGGGCTTAAGAAACTATCTGGAAAAATTCCCTCTAAAAAATCGCCAAATAGGATAAAAAGAAGGGTACCGATTCCACTAATGACTAAGCCAATCAAATAAATCGTTTCAATGTCATATCCGAATAATTCCATAGCTTCACCTCCAAATCCAACATAATAATTATGAAATTTTCTTTACACTCTCATTTACGGAAAATACTTGAAAAAGGTTTCATTTTTTTAAAAAGAATTTTAGATAATTTGTAATCCAGAAGTAAATCTTATGTAACAATCGTATTAAACAAAAAAGAAAGATCCCTTCACCCGGGACCTTCCTCTCAGTCATCATTATGCTTCTTCCTCTTTTTTTCTTCCTTTTTACGCTCTTTCTCTTTTTCTTTCCTTTTTTTCTCTTCTTCTTTCCTTTTCTTCTCTTCTTCTTTCTTCTTTTTTCCTTCTTCTTTCCACTTATCTTTATCTTGTTTCTTATCTTGCTCCTTCCACTCATTCTCCTTTTTCTGAACAGGAGCCTGATAGGCTGGGAGATTAAATGAAGTTGGTGGGGTATTACTTAATGACTGTTGCATCAATTCTTTAAAAATGGTTGCAGCCGTTGAACTAGTAGTCGTTAAATAGTGATTTTCATCTGTCTTGTCATATCCAAGCCAGACTGCACCAACAAGTTCAGGCGTATATCCGACCATCCAAATATCCTTTGCCCCATTTACACCATCAATAGCTACCTGAGTTGAACCGGTCTTACCTGCTACTTCTCTTCCCTCTATTTTCGCATTTCGACCAGACCCGTTCTCAACAGCACCTTTCAGCAAGAATGTCATTCTTTTTGCAACCTCTGGGGTTGTAATTTGTACAGGCTCTTCTTTCCACTCGGCAATGGTTTCGCCATTTGTATCAATAATTTTTGAAATTGCATGTGCCTTCATCTTTTTCCCTTCATTTGGAAAGGTTGTATAGGCTTCAGCCATGTGAATGGGGGCGACCCCCTTATCCAGACCTCCAAGAGCAAGACTCAAATTATGATCATTTTCCGTAATCGGAAGACCAAATTCGTTTACAGCATCAATCCCGCTTTTTAGTCCAATTTCATTTAAGAGCCACACTGCTGGAACATTATCGGAATTCCTCACTGCATCGTATAAAGTGACACTGCCTTTAAAACTTCCACTTACATTTGATGGTTGGTAGCCGTTGAAACTCATTGGTTTATCAGGGAGGACATCATACACACTGTAGCCTCGTTCCAAAGCTGGCGTGTATACTGAAAGTGGTTTGATTGTTGAACCCGGCTGCCTTTTCAATTGAGTCGCATGATTGAAACCACGAAATACATGCTCACCACGACCTCCAACTAGAGCGTTTATTCCACCCGTCTTCGGGTCTACTAAAATAGCACCACTTTGTAGCAATTGATCTTCTGGACTTGCAGGAAATAGGCTGTCATTATTGTATACATTTTCAGCAGATTCCTGCATGTGAGGATCAAGTTCTGTATAAATTTCCAAACCACCAGACATCACCTCATTTTGGGTGAGTCCATATTTTTCAATGGCTTCTTCAATAATATAGTCGACGTAAAATGGGTATTTTCCTTCATATGGATCAAGTTGTCGTCCCTTGAACACGATTTCTTGTGCCTTTGCTTCCTTCACTTGGTCAGAAGATAAATAACCCTGTTCCTCCATCGCTGCTAATACAAGATCCCTGCGGTTAAGCGATTTTTCCTCGTTAATTAATGGGTTCATCGTCGAAGGTGCTTTAATAATACCAGCAAGAATGGCTCCTTCACTAACTGTTAGTTCATTAACCTCTTTGCCAAAATACGTTCTTGAAGCATTTTTTATGCCCCATGCCCCTTCACCAAAATAGATTTGATTCAAATACATTTCAATTATTTTTTCCTTTGAAAATGTACGTTCTATCTTTTGAGCAAGGAAGAATTCATCAATTTTTCGTTTCAGGGTTTGATCATGAGTTAGAAAGACGTTCTTTGTTAATTGCTGGGTAATCGTACTTCCGCCCTCGACAATACCACCCGCTTTTAAATTTCGGAAAAGCGCACGAAAAATACCGATATAATCCACCCCCGGATGTTTGTAAAATCGACGGTCTTCAATGGCAACTAAGGCATTGATAACATGTGGCGGAATTTTTTCATAGCTGACACCTTCGATTTTAGGTCCAGGTACCTTACTGGCGATTTCTCCATTTTTATCATAGATAATAGTTGGTTCCGGCAATGGATTGTTCAAAGCACTAACATCCCGAGAATTGATATACATGTTGAGCCCAATAGTAATAACTAAAATAAAAACCAACCCAATTAACAGGATGATTTTTACCTTTCCTACTTCGGACAATGTCTTCATGAAGTTTTTTCCCATTATTCGAATGCCCTCCAAATGTGCTAGTAAGAATAATATCGCAAAAATAGTGCTACATATATTTATTCGAACAAGAAATGTTTTTATGTTCATACAAAAGATATATTTTTAAAAAATTGGTTAGCGGAGGGGGAACTGTCGCGAATTAGCTTTTTAAGAATTCTTTAATTTGATTTGTGAGTTCAGTTCTATCGTAAGAGCGGTATAGGTTACTTGCAAGTCGTATTGGGTCACCGAAGAAAAAACGCTCATATAGGGTTTGTCGTGATCCGAATGCACTAACACAAAGATCCCATGCGAGTCTAAATAGTTTAACTCTATCATACGCATTAGCGTTTGCAGCTTGTAAATATTGATCAAGATCAGCCCTCATATCAGAAGCAAAATCTTTTTCAGTTGGAATTGAAACTAATCCACTTGCACCTATTAGCTGAAGAATCTCGGTAAAACGTGGGTATAGACGAGGGTATAAATTTATCGCACTGTATAGAGGATTGATTGCAGGTGCCATTGTACCCCATTTATCCAATTTCGATTGCAGTTCAGATGATAATTATAATGCTTTCAAAGATTCTAGCCCAACTATAATTTCACTGATTTTCTCTTGTACATGCTGATATTCACCAATGTTAATAGTGTCCACTAAAGCTTGGGCTACTCCAAGCAGACATTCCGTTTTGACAACCTGTCTAGAAAGAACTTGATGCAGGACCAATGGAAAGAAGCTTGATTCTGTATACATTTTATTGGCACAATCAATACTTTCATTCAAAAAGACCCGTTCCCAAGGAACAAGAACATTATTAAAAACGATGATCGTATCCATTTCTTCAAATCTCGAGCTTAGAGGATGATCAAACGTTGATTCTCTATATGCAAATGATTCTCTGCAGAGAAAAGTTAATCCTTTTGTGTTACTTGGAATTGAGAAGGCAAAAGCATAATCTTTATTAACTATATTTCCACCGGACGGAAAGACGATTAACTCATCTGTAATCCCCCCCTGTGTAGCTAGCAATCTTGCACCATGAATAATAATTCCATCTGTTCTTTTTTCAATAACCTTGGCAGCTATAATTTTATCTTCGTCCTCCATATGAAAAAGGGAACGGTTTGTTTGTGGATTTATAAAGGTGTGGGTAAATGAATAATCATTTTCACATGCTTCCTCATAAAACCTACGGAGATTTTTCACAAACTCCGGATTATTAGAAGAAAATAAATCAGCAGCAGCATTAACAGCCATTAAGCACGTATTCATATAATCAGGGGATCTTCCCATCATTCCAAGTGTACTTTTTGCCCAAGTTTGTATCATAAGACGTCTTTTTTCTAAATCCTCTTTGGTTCTCGGCTCTAGATAGGAAGTTCCTATTTGATTACCAGTTATAGAAGAAGGAAAGGTCATGATGTCTTGATTTGATGATTTACATTGAGGGTCATAGAGCTTCGCTTGACTCTCAATGACTCTACGGAAAGCAGGATGCTCAGAAATATTCCCCTTCACCTTTTCCCCGTCAATCCATATATCAGAATGCAGTTTATTAATTCTATTAATATATTCTTTACCGGAAATTATTCCCATTTACTAACACCTCCACAGGCTACTAACCTAAAATATGCGCCTCTTTAATATCACGTGAGACCATTTTTCAAGAACAACCTGTGGAGAGATTTGAACTTCCGAAGATGTTTAGCACCTAGTTGAAAACTTCAGGTGTCGGTAGACACGAAATGGAACTATCGAACAAATTCTAAGATGTCTGTATACATCCTAGAGTGATAGTACATCCCAAATTTCAGGCCACGTTCGATAATTCTTTTTTGATCTCCTTCATATCCTCGAGCCACTACTTCATATATTTCGTTTGCATGTTGCACATCAAGTACCTCATGATCTGTAAAATGAACGAGTGATTTGTTTTCGCTCCCATAGTTGTTTTTCGCAAATTGGCCAACTAATGGAGAAACACGGGCAACAATTTCTTCAATTACACCTAGTGCGGCAAGCCCTTCCAAATAATGATAGTGGAGACAGAGATCAGTTAATGCACGGTTGTATGCAAGAACGGGTATGCATGGTTCGCTTTCGTATATTTCTTCTTCAGATATACCAATCCCTTTCAAAAACTGTTTATACGTCTCGCTATGAACATATTTCTCGTTCATTTTCCCATGCTCTTCAAACAAGTTTTCCACAAGTGGCATTCTCATTCGATAGTCTGACATATTCGTTAAAATCGCTGACAAAAAGCGTGGAAAGTAAAGAACGACGTGGTAAATTTGAAGTGCAATCTCCTTTTGTTGTTCTGCAGAAAATTCCCCTTTTGCCAAAGCCACAAATAATGGATGTTGTTCAATTTCCTCACCTTGAAACATACCAACTGTCACATTCTTTAACTCTACAAATTTCTCCATTATTACATCCTCCTAAATAAGTGTTATTTCATGAAAATCCATTGAAAGGTTTGCAGGAATATCCCCGTAAGCAAATGTTGTTGATGAATGTTTTATATAAAAAGGGTTACATCGATACTGCTCTACTTCTTCGGAAGATACTCCAAAAAATAAATAGGTAAATCGATGTTTATAGGTCTTTTGAATATAAGAGATATATTTCTGTCGATATCTTTTAGGAGCTTCTCGCGCTGTGAAAAACGCCAAATAGCCATGCTGAAATTCCTCACGTTTATCAGGCAATGGTGGGCAACCAACTGCGCGACAAATCAAATTTACTATTTTAAACAGGAAAGGAAGTCTCCTGGAAAGTCGCAGCTTTCTAGCATCTGATTGATTCACAAGCTTACAGATAGCTAGGTCGTCCTTCTGATCTCTAATAACTAAGAACACACCATTGTCTTTTAAGAAAATTTTCTTATCATATAGAGCAAAGTCTTTAGACGTAGCAAAGCTCTTGTAAATCTGCCATGCCTCTTCCCCTTCAATTTCAAATACATCCAAATGATTGTTCCGATATTTAAAGAACATAGGTACACCAATATGAAACGTTCTTCCCAGTTCAATTCCACTTGGAAGGAGCCCATTGCCTTTTATCATGGATGCTTTGTTTGAATTGGTATCAAGAACGGTAGAATACATCCATTTGACTGCACCTTCATTTTGATAAAGAGATACTAATTGTTGTGTCAAGCGATAGTAAGCAAAAGTCCGGTGGAAGTCGGGATGAATCCTTAAGTCATTTAAGTAATACACATGTTTACAGGCCCCTTCAATGACCCTCTTTTGCTGACTCACTGCAACACAGCCAATTAATGCACTTCCTTTAAACAATCCGAAATGCCTTGTCTTTCCAAATTCCTCTGACAGCTTAAAAAAGTTCGGAGACCGATCAACATAGAAGAGATTGCTACCTGTACTTGATTCATTCGATAATTGAAGCAATTGTAATCCGTGAGATTCATCAAGTTCCATAAATGAATAAGTCATACAAATTGCCCGACTGTTATTTTTTGATATAACATCGAACGTTCTAAAGTCTCACAGCGCAATGACAACTCTTCATCACGTATAAACCGATCCGGCAATGTACTCATACTAAGCATATTTCGGAACATTAAGACACTATTTGCTGATTTAGCTTGAATAACTCGGCAACAAATCGATGCTTTTCCTTTTTCATCTGCCCAGTCAAATACATTTGACAAATAAAACGCATCGATCGAATTTTCCTTCTCCAATAAACTTTGGATACTCACTGGATAAATGAACATTTTATCAATATTTCTTTTTACTTCTTCATATCCTTCTGGAGTTAAATAGAAAGGAACCCCCTCGACATGATCATATAAATAAGTAGAAAATAATATTTGGCTCAAAAAATAATTATTGTGAATCGGCTTTGTTTTCACTTCCTTTTCAAATTGACTTAAAAAGAAATTCCCGAAATCATGTTCACTGGCATTCTTAAACATAAAACTAGGAAAAAATTGTAGGTGTGTCGTTTTACTTAACAATATTTTTACAGCTGTTCGCCATTGGGCAGTTGTTAGATACTCTTCATAAAATCTCTGTTGCTCATCAAGGTTTTTGGCAGAAAACAACTGATTCCAAACAGTCTCGTCATATACATTCCGGCAAATGTTTCCTCCTATAAATCTGTAAAAACGCTCATTTATCCCACAATGATTAATTCCCTCTTCTATTTCACTACGATGCAGCTCCCAAAAATGTCTCGCGTATTCTGGCAATTCTTCAGCTATCTCTTCATACATCTCACCCCGATTATCACAATCCGTTTCCCCGATAAAAGAAAGGAAATCATTTAACGAAAACTGCTGTATCGCTGCCTTTTTCAATTCAATTAGAGCACATTGCGCAGGATTCACATCAACACAGAGAACTTGGTTGATCGTGTCAGTCAGAATGGAAAATGCTGTACATCCACCTGATCCAACAACAAGTACTTTCTGTGGCCCTACTATTCTTGAAATCTCTCTTTCTACTAAACTGTCTTCTCTAATTTGCGAAAAATAAATGTTAGACATTACTTACAACCCCTCCCCCGAATAAATCCAGAACTTCTTTTTTTCCTTCTTTCCAATTCAGCATTCTTTTTCTTCCGCTTTCCAGTTGACGATTGAATGTAGCTCGAGCACTTGGACCATCCGGTATTGTAGAGTATAGGACGACATTCATTCCCTGTGATAGCTCCACTTTTCTTGAACAAAGCCAATTCTCTACCTCTGGATAAGTTGATTTATATTGATAAAGTGGATCTATTGATTTTGAGGTTAGACGTTCAATATCTAACTCATATATATGTGAAAGCTTTTTTGAGAAAACGTGAACATTTTCCTTTACTTCTTCAGGAACCTCGGATACCTGGAATTTCGGGTAAGCGCAATCATTAAACAGCGCTTTAAAAAACACCAAAACGTCCGGATTCTCAATTTCTGCAAGCAGGTGTATTTTTCTACCTATATTTTCATCCATTAATACTTCAATATAAGACATAAAAAGGTCTAGAAAACTGCTCATCCTCGAAAACAGGGGACCGAAGTATACAAACTTGTCATCTCCTTGTTCAAAGGTTTGAACAAGTTGGAAGGCCAAAAGCTTTTGATTTCGTCTTAAGCATACAGCCTGTTCATATCTTTCAAATCTCGGAAAAAGGTATTCCTCCCCCACTTTGCTTACTCGCCTTGAAAACAAAAGCATTTCTTCTTTGTGTTTGATAAGCAATTGATTTGTCTTGATAATCTCTAATAATTGAGTCACTCATTCCACCAACCAATTCCTATAGTGTAAAATTACACCTTTTATTCTATAGTGTAATTTTGCACTAAAAAGGAAAAATTTCAAGTATATTTCCTTAATCTTCTATAGATAATAAAAGAACCTAGTAAATACATAGATACCCAACATACCGTTGTATTTTCAGGAAATACAACTTCAAACTTATATTACATTTTTGTAAACTTTGTAAAATTTTTATTGTAATTTCGACAAATTTAGATAAAAATATTCTTTGTATGTTTTTATATTTCATTATTGGAGGAACAATATTATGTTCGCATATAAGAAAAAAGACGTTTTTTTTGATGCACTTACATCTATCTCTGCAAACTTGAAAGAGGCAGCAGATTATTTCGTACAGTTTAAAATTAAAAATGTAAGTGACTTGAAAGAGTTTTCGAGTCAAATGAAAGAATATGAGACAATTGGTGACGATGTCATTCATGGCTTGATAACTCAACTTAATAAATCTTTCATCACACCGATTGAGCGAGAAGATATTCTACAATTGGCTATGAAAATGGATGATGTTTTAGATGGAATGGAGCAATGCGCAGCACGTTTTGAGATGTATTCTTTGACTATTACAGACGAATACATGACTACATATGCTGACTATATCCATAAAAGTACGGTTGAAATCTTCCATGCCATTGAACTTCTTACAAATAAAAAGCTGCTAGATATGCGTACACATGCGATTAAAATCAATGATTATGAATCACAATGTGACGAACTCTTAAGGGTTTCCATCAAACAACTTTTCCAAACTGAAAAGGACCCAATTAAAATTATCCAACTAAAAGAGATTTATGAGATTCTTGAAGGCATTTCGGACTTCTGCGAGGATGTTGCGGATACTTTAGAGACCATTATCATGAGAAATGCATAAAGTTGATGTTCAAAACGTGTGGTGAAAATGACGAATCGAAATTCTAGTTGGCTTGCTTCGGTACTCGGGAGTTCGCGCCGCCTTGAAATTTCGACGCTCAGGATGTGTTAGTGTTGACAATGAATTAGGACGTGACGTTTTTGTCGACTCAGGTCCTTTCCACCCTCCTTTTTGAACACATATTATAAGGGAGAATCTTATTAATGGACACTTTATTAATTTTAACGGTTTTAATTGTTTTTTTTGCGTTAGCATTTGACTTCATTAACGGCTTTCATGATACGGCTAATGCGATAGCGACAAGTGTTTCAACAAAGGCACTTAAGCCAAGAGTTGCTATTGTCCTTGCGGCCTCCATGAACTTTATTGGTGCAATTACATTTACGGGTGTTGCTAAAACAATAACGAAAGATATTGTTGATCCTTTTGCAATAGAAAATGGATCAGTTGTTATCTTAGCAGCCCTGCTTTCTGCAATTGCATGGAACTTGATAACATGGTACTACGGAATCCCAAGTAGTTCCTCTCATGCTTTAATCGGGTCCATTGCTGGAGCAGCAATTTCCGCTGCAGGCATTGGGATTTTGAATTACAGTGGATTTATAAAAATTTTAGAAGCACTCATTCTTTCCCCCTTTATTGCATTAGCAGTTGGATTTCTAATGATGAGCCTTTTTAAAGTTATTTTCAAAAACACAAATCTTTATAAAACAAACAAGGGTTTCAGGATCTTTCAAATATTCACAGCTGCCCTTCAATCTTTTACCCATGGTACAAATGACGCTCAAAAAGCGATGGGGATTATCACGATGGCATTAATTGCAGGTGGATTTACAACCTCTACCGATATACCACTTTGGGTGAGAATTGCTGCAGCAACTGCAATGGGGCTCGGTACATCAATAGGTGGTTGGAAAATCATTAAAACGGTCGGCGGTAAAATTATGAAAATCCGTCCAATAAATGGCGCGGCTGCTGACCTATCTTCTGCTCTAATCATTTTTGGAGCGACTTATATTCATTTACCAGTTAGTACAACACATGTGATTTCATCCGCAATCATGGGGGTCGGTTCTGCTCAACGTGTAAAAGGCGTAAAATGGGGTGTTGCCCGTAAAATCGTCCTCACTTGGGTGATTACACTTCCAATCTCAGCATTGTTAGCAGCACTCATTTATCAAATCATTAACCTATTTTTCTAAAAGGTGGCAAATGCTGCCTTTTTTTATTGCCATGATAAATAATTAAGATTATAATATATTTAAGATGACTTAAATATTTATTAACATTAACCTTAAAGGATGATTAATCATGGATACGAAAGCCTATATGAAAGAAACCTTTAATCTACTCGATGAAGTTAATTCCCTATTACTTCAAGAATTCGAATCGATATTTCACTTTGATATCACTACAAAACAATCAATCGTTTTACATCATGTCTATCAAGCCAAAACAATTACAGTAAATGAATTAGCGCAACTTATGAAAATCTCAGCAAGTGCTGTCAGTCAATTACTAAACAAATTAGAAAGTGAACTATATATTAAAAGAGAAATAAACCCAAAGAATAGGCGTGAAATTCTCATATCTCTTGGTTCAAAAGGAATCAAATTATATGAGGAAAGTGACAAAATCGACCAAAGAATAATGGAAAAATATTACTCGAAACTTACCGAAGAAGAAATGATACAATTCCAAACAATTGTGCGAAAACTTCATACGATTATTACTACCTCAAATAATGAGTAGGAATGAAGGAGGAATTTTTATGGTGCACTCACTCAAGAAGAACAGATCAATTTATATTTTTATTATCTTGGCACTATTAATCATTAGCTCAAATTATACAGTGATGGTCATTCAGCCATTTGAGCCTGTCACAGATACTTTGATTCTCGCAACCTTGTTTGATTTAACAATCGTTTTACCTCTATTCTTCTATATATTTGTGGTTCGAAACCGTTTTTCCATGATTACTCTTCTTCCTGTTGTGATTGGCGGCTTTTGGTTTGCATACTTCATTGTTCCCCATCATGATATCGCTATTTTTAATTATGCAAAATACGGAATCTTTCTAATCGAAGGCCTCTTTATTGCAATTGAAATATTTCTTGCCGTCTTGTTAATTCGTAAAATTCCAACTCTCATCCAGCACTACAAACAAGAAAAAGAATACTCTTTTTATTATCCTGCAACTATTCGTAGAGCCTTACATCAAACATTCGGAAAGAAAAAACTTCTAGATATCCTTGTTTACGATTTCACCATTTTCTATTATGCATTCTTCGTTTGGAAGAAAAAATGGGATAGTAAATCAGGTACTCGTGTTTTTACCATTCATACTGAATCAGGATATTTTGGGTTGTTTATCATGTTAGTACATGCGATGGTGATAGAGGTAATCGGAGTTCATTTTTTAATAGCCCATTTTTGGAGCCCTATTGCAGCATGGATATTTACCATTTTCGATTTATATGCTCTTGCTTGGATTATTGCAGACTATCAGGCTGTACGTCTTTCACCAATTGTAATTAAAGACCGTAAGCTCTTCGCACAGGTTGGAATTAGACGTGAAATAGAAGTTGATTTAGACAATATAAAATCAATAAAAAGAACTGTTACAGATAAGAAGGCTAGAGCTCAGGAAAAAAATAGTTTTGCGATCACACTACCTGATTTCTTTGAAGAAGATCCACAGTTTGAAATTGAATTAAAATCCTCAGTTGTTGCTTACCTCCCCTTTGGGAAGAAAACGGATATCACTAAGCTATATGTAACAGTTGATGAAAAAGAAGCATTCCTTCAGGAAATGAATAGCTTTGTCAAAGAAAATCATAATGTATTCCAACTTTAAGCATATAAGTGTATTTTGCTCGGCAGCTTTGCCGAGTTTTTTCAGTTTTGGGTTGAATTGAAGGCTAGTCTATTCTACTAACTTTTTAATATACATATAATAAGGCAGGTTATAAGGAAGTGATTTAATTGAAATCATTTATTCATAGAAAAAAGACATTATATCGTGGGTTAATTTTTATTGTTGTGTATCTTAATACATTGTTAACCTTTGCCATTTTATATATTTTTTTAGATTTACTAGACCTTGGAGCGGTACATGACCATTATGCATCCGATTCGCATCAAGAACAGTCATTAGATATTGTAACCCGGTCGTTATATTTTAGTGCCATTACCCTCTTGTCTGTTGGATATGGCGACGTAACTCCATTTGGAGTCTCAAGAGCTGTAGCGATTATTGAAGCATTAATCGGTTATTTGTTACCTGTGGTCATCGTGATTCAGTTTCTCCCTCCTTTTCGAAATACAGAAGGTGATAATTATCCGTATGATTAGAAATGAGCTAGTCCACCAATGGGCTAGCTCCTCATTTTAAAAAGGTTGTTCATCTTGTGCCATTTCAACTAGATGGCCGGCTCTTTCCACTTTCGTCTTTAAGTATTTTTGGTTAAACTCCGACACATCTCCCCAAATTGGCATCCGTTCTGAGACATTCATACCTGAATTTTTAAGGGCTTCAATTTTTTTAGGATTATTTGTTATTAACGAAACTGGTTTAGACCGTAACGTCTTCAAGACCCGAATCGCATCGTCGTAATTTCTAGCATCATCCTTAAACCCTAGTTGGATATTTGCTTCAACTGTATCTAATCCATTCTCTTGAAGGATATAAGCCATCGCTTTACTAAATAAGCCTATTCCTCGACCTTCATGATTAGCTAAATAGAATAAAGCACCTGCCCCATGGTCCACAATAATTCTCATAGATTGCTTTAGTTGATATCCGCAATCACAACGTTTGCTTCCAAAAATATCACCCGTATGACAAATACTATGCATTCGAATTAAAGCCTCATCTGCATTTTCAAAATCTCCATATACTAATACACTGGATTGCTGTTTTTCAGCAAGGTTTGTTGATGAAAGCTTATCAATGATTCGATTTGCATCCAACGTTACCTCATCACAAAGTAGCCAGCAATACCACTGAAAAATGACTGTCTCTCCATCTAAATTCACAGGAAGCTTAATTGGCCCAACTAAGTAAATTGCTTTATCTCCTCTTTCAATGAGTTTAATTTTCTCCTGTAAGATGGAAATAATTTCTTTTGAAATCACGAATAATCCCCCTTGCTCATTTGGTTACAAGTAGTTTTTGATTATTATCATATATTTATCCACCCCATCTTTCTCGTTTTTAAGGCTTTAGTCTTGCTTTCTGAAGTTAAAAAATGATATAGTTACCTAGGTAACTAATTATAAAGAAATATTCAGAGGTGTTTATATGCAAACTGGACATACTCTATTTCACGCAGTTCATCAGTTATCACGACAGCTTACTAAACATGTAAATGAAACTTTAGAACCCTTCGGACTATTTGGCGCACAATGGTCCGTTTTATTTGTTTTAAAAACAAAAGGGACATTAACACAATCTGAGCTATGTGACTACTTAACTGTTGAGGCACCGCCGATGACACGAAATATACAAAAGCTAGTTAAACTTGGATATGTCAGACAGGTTCAAGGAACTGACAAGCGTACTAAGCAAATTGAATTAACGAAAAAGGCACTAACTGAGTATCCAAAATGGGAACAAGCTATAATCGAAATGAATAAAAAGCTCTTAGAAAATTACCCAACAGAATTACAGAATCAGGTATATCACCTTTTAAACCATTGGTTCTGTCAGATTAAGAACTAACACCAGGAGGGAAACTATGGGGAAACAAAAACTTTGGACGAAGGATTTTATTAATCTTTCGGTTAGTAACTTTTTTGTATTTTTGACGTTTTACTATTTATTGGTTTCATTACCGGTATACACGTTGAATGATTTGGGCGGAAATGAATTAGAAGCAGGACTCATGATTACTGTATTTTTATTCTCTGCTATCATCGTCCGTCCTTTTGCGGGTCGATGGTTAAATACCATTGGTAGAAAGAATGTCCTTACTCTTTCATTACTTATCTTTATGATTTCATCGCTATTCTATTTCTTCACTCCATCCATCTACTCTGTTTTATTGTTACGTTTATTCCATGGAATTGGATTCGGAATGGCAACAACCGCTGCTGGAGGAATTGTTGCAGACGTTATCCCCGATTCTCGAAAAGGAGAAGGCATGGGATATTTTATTATGTCAAACAACTTAGCAATGGTTATTGGTCCATTCTTAGGGCTAACACTATTGAATAAATCCGGAATGAATAGCGTATTCATTGTTGGAGCAATTTGTTCGATGCTTGCGTTGGTAACAGGCTATTTTGTAAAAGTTCCTGAAAGAGCACATGAAGAATTACTAAAAGAAAAAACAGTAAAAACAAAATTGTCTTTCGGGGATCTGTTTGAGGTTCCTGCGATAAAAATTTCCATTGTCGGTGGACTATTAGGGATTGTATACTCTTCACTCTTATCTTTCGTTTCAGTATATGCCCAAGAAATTGGATTATTTGAGGTTTCAAGTTTCTTTTTCGTGGTATATGCCATTGTACTATTAGTATCTAGACCTTTCACTGGAAGATGGTTTGATCAATATGGAGCAAATAAAATTGTCTATCCATCGATTGTAGTGTTTGCTATTGGAATGTTGTGTCTTGGGATTTCATCAACTTCCTTGATGTTCTTAATTGCTGCTGCTTTAATTGGTTTAGGCTGGGGAACATTATTCCCAAGTTTCCAAACAATTGCTGTTCAAGCTGCAGCCCCTACGCGCAGAGGAACAGCAACAGCTACATTCTTATCCATTTTTGACACTGGAATTGGTTTAGGCTCATCAATTGTAGGCCTTATAAGCGCACAAATCGGACTCGGCACCTTCTATTTCTTTAGTGCCTTTTATGTGATATTCGGGATTATACTCTATTATTTTCTTCATGATCGTAGATCGAAATTTGGTGTACAAACGGAACAAACTTATAATTAAACATCAGCATCCATCTAGGATAGAAGGGATTTTTCCTTTCTGTCCTTTCTAATTTTGATCTAGAGATGATGTAATTTAAACTTAAGCAGATGATTAGATTGACATGATGTTAATGGGTATAATTATGATTGAATACTATTTTACATAAGGAGTGATTGAACAATGTTTGATGTTGTTATAGTAGGCGCTGGTCCTGCAGGCGCAAGTGCAGCTTTATTTACAGCAAAGGCTGGTAAGAAAACATTACTTTTAGATAGTGATAAAGGTATGACCAAGCGTGCTTGGGTTGAAAACCATTATGGCGTTATGGAAATTGAAGGCCCTGAACTAGTTGAAATTGGCCAAAAACAAGCGGCGAAATTTGGTGCTGAGGTTGTTCAACAGCCTGTGACTTCTATTGAAAAAACTGAAAACGGTTTTAAGATTGTTACTGATAACGGTGATTACGAAGGAAAATACGTAGTTTTTGCTACTGGGGCTTTAACGGACGTAGCTGCATCTGCAGGAGTTGCCACTAAAGAAGGCACGGAGCCTCGTATCAAAACAGTTCTTGATGTGGATGCATCTGGTAAAACAAATGTTGAGGGAATCTGGGCTGCTGGTACGTGTGCAGGTGTAAGTGTTCATACAATAATTACAGCTGGCGACGGTGCTAAAGTTGCGATTAATATCATCAGTGAAATCAATGGTGAGCGTTATGTTGACCATGACGTGTTGAAAAAATAACATGCTAATTAAAGCCAGGTGAATAATATCTCCTGGCTTTTTAGATAATGATGAGAATACCTACATAGGACGATATGGTACATAGTATCGCTGATGCTAATATGTATAAGAATGCTTTCTTGTTCTGTCTTGAAAGAAATAACTGAATAGCTTCATAGCCAAATGTAGAAAATGTCGTGAATGCCCCACAAAAGCCGACTCCAAATAATAACCAACTCCACTCTGGTATTGTATGAATTAGCTTAAGGCCAGTTAAAATTCCTAAAAGTAATGATCCAGAGATGTTTATGAATAAAGTTGGATATGGAAATGAATTACCAGTTATTTTTCCAATCCATATTCCCGCGAGGTATCTACATGCAGCTCCAGCTGCTCCACCGATTCCAACAAGTATCATTGCGATTCTTCACCCATTTTACTTATTTTAGCCAACCGATAACCCAAAAATGATAAGATAATTCCAGCTATTAGACTCGTTAACACATATAAAACGGAAAGACCAAATTTCCCTTCCTCCATTAATTGAACAACTTCTACTGAGAAAGTGGAGAATGTTGTAAATGAACCAATAAAACCTGTACCAAACAACAATGCTATTTTTGGACTGATATTTTTTTGTTTAGTGATATAAGTTAACAACCATCCTAAGCATAGACATCCGATTAAGTTAACAGATAGAGTTCCAATCGGAAAACCTCTAGTTGGAGGCACCAATTCTCCAATTAAATAACGGGAACAAGCCCCCAGAAATCCACCAATCATTACAAATAGTATATTCATCCAATCACTGTCCTTATTTCTGATTAAATTATTATAGCATTTTATGTTGGAAAGGCGGTGGTGATTTGAATTGGAATAGAGTAACATGTATCTTCCTGTTTTTAGCAGGTTGATACCATTCGAACCGTTTGGAGTAGCATCACTTTCCTGGTTTTAGGAGGTTAATACCATTCGAAACCGTTTGGAGTGGCATTACTTTCTTCCTTTTAGGAAGCTTAGTTCCCTCTAGTCTCTTTTAAGAGCGGCAGATTGCTTTTGCTTGAAACACATATCTAATATTCATTTCATGAAACTATTTTTACGTACAACCGTAATACATAAGAGGATAAAACCAGAAAGAGGAATGCAAATGGAATCTAAACAAATACTCGAAAGTGAACTAAAAAAAATAGAAGCATGGGAAAAAGACCAGAGTGGTTTATGGTTTTGGGAACGAATTGGTCGACTTCCTTTTAAACTCCTTGATAAACTAACACCAAAATTCATCCATGAGAAAATCGGTATTCTTCTTGATGAAATTGGAAGCTATATACAAAACGGTGGAAAATATCTGATTCAGGAAAAAGCTATTTTTAATTTAATCGAAAAAAAAGCAAATACCCCCATTGAAAAGATTACAGATATCGAACAAATTCCGCTTCACAACATGATCGAAGCCAGTCAAGAGCATTCCGAAAAATGGGCAAAAGTGGCCACTCTGCAAGGAGCGACGACCGGTGTTGGCGGAATATTTACACTTGCCGTTGATATCCCTGCTATACTTGGAATGTCATTAAAAACACTTCAAGAAATTGCGATAATCCATGGGTTTGACCCAAAAGAAAAAAATGAGCGAATATTTATCATTAAATGTTTACAGTTCTCTTCTGCAGATGTAGTTGGTAAGCAGGCAATTCTTAAGGAACTTTCCTCCTTTTACCAAGGCAGAAATTCTTCGAATGAAATGATGTCACAACTCCAAGGTTGGCGTGAGGTAGTGTATACCTACCGCGATTCATTTGGGTGGAAAAAACTTTTTCAAATGATACCAATTGCAGGGATTCTTTTTGGAGCTATTTCCAATCGCTCAATGATTCAAGATCTCACGGAGACTGGAAATATGTTATACCGTAAAAGAAGAATCCTAGAAAGATTACAAGATGAAACTCCAACATCTTAAAATCCCCTTTTTTAGGGGGTTTTTTTTCGTGATAAAGACTAACTGGTTCTAGGCGGTCACATTTTTCATATTAATCGAATAAGTTATGTAAGAGACTAACACAAAGGAGTTTTCAACTTATGAAATGGAAAAATTATGGATTATGGGTCTCTCTTGCATCGATTTTATATATGGTATTTAAGGACTTAGGTGCGCAAATTGATTTAACAGCCTGGGAAACATACGTGACTGCAATATTAGGGCTTTTAGGGGCACTAGGGATAATTTCAAATCCAGATAAGGGTAAAGGTTTCTTTGACAAAATAACCGATTCACCTGTAGATGCCATTACACATGTTACAGAACAATTGCAAAGTCAAGATCAATCCCCTACAGGCCAGGAAGTAAATACACCCCAACAGCAACCACAGAATCAAATAGAGCCAGTTCAATCTCAAAATCAAATAAACCAACTTCAAAATGAATACCCAAATTACCAAAACCAAACAATTAATGCTCAACAAAACTACAATGAATATCAAAATAGTGCAAATGTAAACAATGCGACTTACTCACAAGAAGTCGAACAATCACAGGTTCAATCGGAAGTTAATATAGACACTAATCAGTATGCCTCTAATAAAGAGCATACACCAAGTGACTTTGACAGAAACTCTATTCACGGAATGCCTGCACCACCAAACGAGCATATGTAGTAAGCTTTTCCTAGCACCTGATCAACAGGTGCTTTTTCATTGAAATAAAATGAATAATTAACTGGGAAATATAAGAAAATAGATATATAGCGAACTGAAGTGTGGTGGATAAAACGATGTGAAAGCTGTAGAACGTATATTTTGGAGTATTGCATTACCAGGGTTCGGACAATTATTAAATAAACAATATGTAAAGGGTCTAACCTTTATTTTCTTAGAGTTCTTGGTCAATACCCTTGCAAATTTCAATGAAGTCATCATGCTTAGCTTTTTAGGTGAAACACAACAAGCACTTGAATCCACTAATTATGGATGGCTCATGTTTTATCCCTGTTTGTACTTTTTTGCCATGTGGGATGCATTTAAAGAAGCAGGTGGTGGAAAAGCTCCTTATTCCTTTTTGCCATTTGCATTTTGTGCTTATTTTGTTACGGTCGGTTTAATGGTCGCGCCTAAAGCTATTTTTTGGGGGATTACATTTGGACCTGTATTTTTCCCAATGATCTGTGTAATTCCTGGGCTAATCGTTGGCTTTCTCATAAGAAAAATCATCCTAACCTTTGGTAAAGAGGACGCTCTCGTGTGATACATATAACAAAAGGTTGCTGAGTGTTAACAGCAACCTTTACCATTTATTTTACCTTTTTATACAATTTTTGTTTTTTACTGATTTCCTCGTAATCATTGTCTTTGTCCGTATAATAAATCGTTTCCTTGTCTCCAAGTCCAAGAATGCCAAACATTGCTAAGCTTTCATAGAACAAATTATGAACCCGCTTTTGCAATTCTTTATTAAAATAAATGAGGACATTTCTACACATTATGACGTGGAACTCATTAAATGATTGGTCAGTTACTAAATTGTGCTGTGCAAATACGACATTGTTAGACAGGTGCGAATGAAATTTTACGCCATTATCTGTAACTGTATAGTAGTCTGAAAAAGCATTACTTCCACCCGCTTGCAAATAGTTCGTTGTGTACTTTTTCATATTCTCTAACGGATATCTACCTGATTTGGCAATCTTTAATACATCCGCATTAATATCTGTCGCATAAATTTTGGTCTTTTCATAGAGCCCCTCTTCAAGAAGTAGGATTGCCATTGAGTATACCTCTTCACCCGTAGAACATCCCGCATGCCAGATACGAATAGAAGGATATGTTCGCAATAATGGGACAACCTTTTCCCTAAATTCTAAAAAGAATAAAGGATCTCTAAACATCTCTGTTACATTAATCGAGAAATCGGCTATCAATCTGCGCAAACAGGCAGGATCATGAAGAATCCTCTCAAGTAGCCCTGTTATACTTGAAAGCTTTTCTGCCTCTAATCGATGCTGAACTCTTCTTCTTATCGAATTGTAAGCATAGCTCCGAAAGTCATACCCACACCACTGATATAGGCCGTTTAGCAGTAATTCAATTTCAATCTTTTCAAGATCTGAGCTTTCCTTTGTCTCAAGATTTACTGCACCAAATTGAGTATTCATAGTCTAAAGAGTCCCTTCTATTGATATAACCAAACCTTTATTAAAGAAATCAGTTGGTCGGGATTAATTGGTTTCACAATATAATCAGATGCTCCTACCTCCATACATTTCTCACGATCTTCTTTCATTGCTTTTGCCGTCAGCGCAATAATAGGTAAGGAAGAAAATTGTGGATTCTCTCTAATTTTTTTAATCGCGTCATATCCATCCATCTCAGGCATCATAATATCCATTAATACAAGGTCAGTATCTGGTTGTTGCTGCAATACTTCAATTCCTTCAATCCCATTTTCAGCAAAGGTTACGTTCATACCGTACATTTCAAGAATACTTGAAATCGCATATACATTTCGTACATCATCATCAACAAGAAGGATGTTCTTACCGAGTAGTCCTGTTTGATCCTTAACAGAGCTAGTTGAAGGCATCTCCGGTATTTCATTCATTGATTCGTTGCAATTTAATAGTAAGGAAATTTCTTCCTTCAACCTTTGCGGAGAGTGTTCATCCTTAATGATTATCCGATGAACATATTTATTTAGGAAAATTTCCTCTTTTGATGATAAGTCACGCCCTGTATAAACTAATACCTTTACATCTTCATGATGATGCGAATTCTTTATTTTCTCCAATAAATCAAAACCGTTTGTATCTCTTAATCCCAAGTCTAATATAAGATAATCAAACGAATTTACCTTTAATTCTTCAATCGCTTCATAGCCTGACGATACTGCTTTGATTATGACATCCATATTCCCTATAAACTCCATAAGGGTATTTCGTTGTAGCAGATCATCATCAATGATTAAAAGCCGCTTAATATGACTATTTTCATCAACACTTGGAGTTTCTTTAAATACTACAGAAGTTTCAACACTGCTCGTCAGGATTGAAATTGGCTTTTCGGTAGATACCGCAACCTCGTTTATAGCATTTTGAAGATCAATTTCATGTTGAAAATCACCAACAATAAATGTAAATGTACTTCCTTTTCCTTCTTCACTCTGGAGGACTATTTTGCCTCCAAGCAATGCAGCAATTTCTCTACTGATCGATAATCCTAGGCCAGTTCCGCCATATTTCCGGCTCGTAGTACCATCTGCTTGCTGGAATGCTTCAAAAATAAGTTGCTGCTTTTCAGTCGGAATTCCAATCCCACTATCGATTACTGAGAAAGAAAAAGCAGGATTGCTATTGTCTTCTAGGTAAGAGGAAATATCTAGTTTAATCTCTCCTTCTCGGGTGAATTTGAAAGCATTTGATAATAGATTTCGCAGTACCTGTTGAATTTTTTGTTCATCATTATAAAGGAAAGGTGGCAGACCCTTTTCTACATTGATTGAAAATTGTAGACCTTTTTCATTTACAACTGGTCTAAAGCTTCTTTCAACGTAATCAGCTAAATCATCGATTGTTATTTTGCTAGGATTTACTTCCATTTTTCCTGATTCAATTTTTGCTAAATCTAAAATATCGTTAATTAATGCTAATAAATCATTTCCAGCTGAGTAGATGGTCTTAGAATATTCTACTTGTTTAGTAGATAGATTTCCTTCTGTATTGTCCGATAAGAGTTTAGATAAAATAAGTAAACTATTTAATGGTGTTCTTAATTCATGAGACATATTTGCTAGAAACTCAGATTTATATTTTGAACTCAATGCAAGTTGTTTTGCTTTTTCCTCGAGTTCTGCTCTTGCGGCCTCTACCTCTTTATTTGTTTGTTCAAATCTCTTATTTTGATCAGCTAGATTTTTCGCTTTTTCTTCAAGATCAGCGTTTGTTTGTTCCAGCTCTTCTTGCTGAACTTGGAGTTTTTCCTCAGATTGACGAAGAGCTTGTGTCTGTTCCTCAAGCTCTTCATTAGTTGCTCTAAGTTCCTCTTGCTGCGCTTGCAGTTCTTCAGACTGTGCTTGAATCTCTTCCATTAATGTTTGAGATTCCTCCAATAATTTAGCTAGCCTAATTCTTCCCACTACACTTTCAATGATTATTCCCAGACCATTCATTAGCTCTTCTAGGAAATCTTGTTGAGTCTTACTATATGATTTGAAAGATGCAATTTCGATGACTGCTTTTACATCCCCCTCAAAAACAATCGGCAATACGTATAAATTTAAAGGAGAAGCTTCTCCTAACCCTGAACTTACCCGTACATAGTCTGAAGGGACATTTGTTAAAATGATCGGAGATTTTTCAAGGGCAGCTTGTCCAATAAGTCCTTCGCCCAATCGAATGGTATTGGAGAAACTCTTTCGTTCCTTAAAAGCGTAGGATGCGAGCAGTTTAAAACGAGCTTCCTCATCATCATCGATTTCAATGTCCTTGACATAAAATACAGCATGGCTAGAGTCAACTAAAGGAACTGTCTTAGAAAGGAAAGTTTGTGCTAACGTTTCTAAATCGTTTATTCCAGTTAGGCTCGTCGTGATTTCCGCAATATTAGAATTCAACCAGGCCAATTCTTGTTCTCTATTTATTTGCTGTTGTAAGGAATCTGTCATTATATTAAATGAGTTTGCGACATCACCTATTTCATCACTTGAATCAATCTCAACCTTTGTATTAAGGTCGGCACTACCGTTTGCCACCTCTTTCATTACAGCAGAGACTTTATTTAACCTATTTGATAGTGTCCAAATACTTTTAGCAAGAAAACCCATGATTAAAATGACACTAATTATGATAATTATTGCACTAATGACAAGCTCATTCTTAAACTCTGAAACACTATCATGTAAAGATGATTCCATACTTACTTCAAAAGATTCAGTTATATCTGAAAGAATGGTAAAAAAATCTTCATGTAGTTCGTTTGAACTCTCATCAATTAAATCTAGAGCTTCAATCTTACTCCCGGCATTGACCAATTTGATTAGCTCATTCTGATAAACATTAAAGTCACTATTTATATCTATAAGTTTCTTTACTAAAATTTTTTGTTCTGCAGTAATAGCCTTTTCTTCAATTAAAGTAATATTTTCTACAATGGATTGATTCTCTTCTTCCAACTTTGCCAGTTCTTGTTGAATCATTTTTTCATCATTAAACAAAACAAGATTTCGCAGTCGAATCCCTTCGTCCTTAATATCCCGATGAATATCTTCTGCTAGTATAGTTAGTTCATAGTTTGATTGTATTGATGTGCTCATTTTATTAAGACCAGAGATCTGAGCCCAGCCAATACCTATGAGAACAACAAGTAAAATTGGTAGTGTACTTAGGCCTAATAATAATTTTGTTCTAAATTTCATGAATGGATTCCTTTCATGTCACATTTATTTACTGATCGTTGAATCACTGATTTCAAAACATGTTTGATATACTAATGCAATTGCTTGAACTCGATCAGTAACATTCATTTTTTGGAATATCCTTGTAATGTGATTTTTCACGGTGTGCTCACTAATAAATAATTTTTCAGAGATTTCCTTATTAGTTAATCCTGTTAACAGTAATTCAAAAACATCTACTTCTCTTGATGAGAGTCCAAAGACTTCCTTTGTAATCTGAATTGTGCCTGTAATTTCTTTATGAATTGTCTCAGGTTCATTGAGAGGTTCAGAAACGATTTTCTTTTGATCGAATAATGAAGTTATTCTCTTTTCAGAAATAAAGTCAATTTCATTATAGCCTAGAAGAAATGCCTCGAATTTTTCTTTTATTAATGGTGTACTTAATAAGTATCCTTGAATTTCTTCACATTTTAACTGCCTTAAAACTGACATTTGCTTCTCCGTCTCTACACCTTCGGCTATTACGGACATATTTAAATTATGTGCTAATGAAATGATAGCCTCAGTTAAAACAGTATCGTTTGGAGAGTCACTAGATATTTCTTGAATAAAAGTCCGATCGATTTTCAACGCATGGATTGGGAAACGTCTCAAATAGCTTAAAGACGAATAGCCAGTCCCGAAGTCGTCGATACTTACCTGTATCCCCATATCCTTTAATTGATGAAGAGTCTTAGAAATCACTGTCTCATTCCCCAGTATTACCGATTCAGTAATCTCAATTTCTAGTAAACTAGGACTTACCTTGTATTCAGATAAAATTCGTTGGATTTTATCAACTAGATCTTTTTGCAAAAAATGTTGGGCTGAAAAATTAACTGCAATTCTAATTGAAGACAATTCTGTCTTATTCCATTCATTTAATTGGCTGCAAACAGTTGTAAGAACCCATTCACCGATCTCGATGATTTGCCCGGTTTCTTCGGCTAATGGAATGAATTCACTTGGTGACAATATTCCCCATTTTGGATGCTCCCACCGCAATAAGGCTTCGGCACTTTTAATCTTGCCATTTTCAAGTTCCATACGAGGCTGATAAACGATTGAAAGTTCTTGTCGTTCAATGGCTTTACGTAAATCATTTTGCATGATAAACGTCCGATAAGACTGAAGATTCATCCCGGAGTGATACACTTTATAATTGTTTTTTCCTTGCTCCTTCGCACGAAACAATGCTGTACCCGCATTTTTCACAAGTGTTACCGGATCTTCTCCATCATATGGAAATATACTCAATCCAACGCTTGCTGTGAAAAACAATTCATAGTGATCAATGTATAGTGGCTCATTAAAAGCAACATTAATTTTTGTAGCAATTTCTAATGTTTCCTCACGATCTGTATTAGGTAATATAATGGAGAACTCATCACCGCCAAATCTAGCAACAAAGTCTCCTTCCCTTACAGTTGCTTTCAATCGTTTCGCAATTTCCTTTAGTACTCGATCACCTGTATTAAAATCAAGTGAATCGTTCACATATTTGAAGTAGTCAATATCTAAAACAACAACTCCGATTGCTTGGTTTCTTTTCTTAGATTCCTTTACCCAAACAGTTAGTTCATCCTGGAACATTCTTCGATTTGGTAAACCCGTTAAATAATCATGCAAAGCCATAAATTCAATTTCTTTATTTTTTATTTCTAGTAATTCTGTTTGTATCATAAGTTGCTTTTTTATTGTATATATTTCAACGAAGCCATCAACCTTTGCCTTTAATACTATTGGGTCAACAGGCTTCAGTATATAATCAATTGCCCCAACCGAATATCCTCTAAAAATATGATCCGAGTCCATGTTATTAGCCGTTATAAATAAAAGTGGAATATTTTTTGTTTTCTCACGTGCTTTGATTATTTTCGCAGTTTCAATCCCATCAATTCCTGGCATTTGAACATCCAATAAAATGACTGCGAACTCATATTTTAATAGATACTATAAAGCTTCTTCCCCAGAAAAAGCTTTGATTAAGTTATAATCTTCCCTTTCAATTATAGCTTCCAAGGCTAATAGATTCTCTGGACGGTCATCCACTAAGAGAATATTTATTTTTTCAATATCTGCCATTACTCCACCCCTGATATTTTCCATATACTCCTGTTATAGGATATCATACCTATATCTTTGGGTGGAGTTTATTTTAAGTGTAAAATGGACTAGTTTTTTCCATATCTAAAAAAAGAGAGAGCACCTCTTTACTCATTTGAGGTTGCTCTTAGTAAATAACAAATCTTTTCGTCTTTCACAAAATCACAGTTTGGTACAAATGGGTTATTACGCAATTGTAGAGAGAAATGATTTAAAAACTTTACGAGCGCATCTCTTTGAGTCTCATCCATAATAAACTTAAGCCCATACTGGAAGATTCCCTTAACCTCTTCTTTCCAAACAACATGACCATTTAAGGTAATGATTTCACCCATAATTTTAGTATTGAATTGATAGGTAATATCAGGACGTACAGGTAACTGGATAGTTGATAAAAATCGTAACCCGCCTGGCCCAATGTCTTCAATTAGAATCTCTGTATTTCCTAATGTAACCTGATTTCCAAGTATCGTGGTTAACGTCATTTGTGAACTTAGTGGAAACAAAAGATTAATTCTGTAATATCGCCTTCTATTCGGGAATTTTGCGGTATCACTATTAAAGGTTGGTTTCAAAATCATTTTTCTTAATAAACTTTGAAAGGTCTCTTCTGGTACTGGTTTACTAAAGATATACCCTTGAATTTCTCGACATTCCTGTTGTCTTAAGAATGATAGCTGTTCGATTGTTTCCACACCTTCTGCTACAACGTTCATGTCTAAACCTTTCGCCATAAAAATAAGAGATTTAATAATCGTTTCAACATTATTTGTCTTTGCAATGTGTTTAGTAAAGGACTGATCTATCTTAATTGTATCAATAGGGTAATCCTTTAAATAAGTGATAGAGGAATAGCCTGTACCAAAATCATCTAGAGCAATTTTAAACCCCATGCTCTTCATAAATTGTAAAGCCAATCTAACTGCTTCCTCATGTTTAATCATGGTTGTTTCCGTAATTTCAAACTCAAGTAAAGTTGGGTCTGTATTGTTTTTTTCCAGTATAGAAACCAACCTTGCTTTCCAATCATTTTTTAAAAACCGTTGCGCTGATATATTCACCGAAATAGGCACAACTTCCAAATTTTTATTTTCCCATCTGGTGATACTTTGACACACTTGGTCTAATACCCAATCACTTATTTCATTAATATAACCTGTTTCTTCTGCAAGTGAAATAAATTCAAGTGGAGATACAAGTCCCCATACCGGATGCTCCCACCGAACTAAAGCTTCTGCACTTACAATTTTACCTGAACCTGAATCAACCCTTGGTTGGAAATATACGACTAATTGGTTGTTCTCAATCGATTTTCTTAAATCCCTTTCAAGATAAAACTGTTTGAAAGAATTAATACTTAATGAGGAAGAATAAATTTGATACGTATTCTTACCACTAGCCTTTGCCCTATACAAAGCCGCATCGGCATTTTTTATTAATTCCTCTATGTTTTTTCCATTCTCAGGAAATGTACTTATTCCAATACTTGTCGTTATAAGTAATTCGAAATCTTCAATTTCAAATGGTAGGTCAAGACAGTCAATGATTATCTTAGCAGCCTTAATTGGGTAGTCTGAATCTTCATAATCCCATAAAATAATGCCAAATTCATCGCCACCTAGTCTTGCAAATAACGTGTTTTTATTCATTAACATATTCACTCTTTTGCTAAACTCAAAAAGCAATTTGTCACCAATTTGGTGTCCAAGTGATTCATTGATATTTCGAAACCGATCCAAATCTATATATAAAATTGAAAAATGTTTGTTAACCTGGTTTGAAGTTGAAATTAATTCATTTATTTTATTTTCAAAAAGCATCCGATTTGGTAGTTTGGTTAAATAGTCGTGAAAAGCTAGATATTGGATTTTCTTTTCAAATTCTTTTTGCTCTGTAATATTTGAAACGATCCCATCAATCCTAATTACTTCACCATTTTTATCAAGAACCGGTAATGTTTGATCTTGAATCCAGACAATATCTCCATTTCTATGAACGATTCGATATTGATGATAGAGATTTTCACCTTTTAATTTTTTTTGTTGATTCTCATGATATTCCATATAATCGTCTGGATGGATTAGTGAATCCCAGGTAATCCGATTCCCTATATCAGAAGGAGAAAACCCAGTTATCTCCTCAAAGCCTTTTGAGACCAGATTGTATTCACCATTTTTTATATCTAAAGACCAAATACCTACTTCCAAATTATCAAAGATATGTTCGATTCGATTTTCACTTTCTTTCAGCTTTAGTTCTGCTGTCCTTCTTTTGGTTATATCTTGAACAGTTCCTATAAATCGAACGGGTTTCTTATTTTCGTCCAAGATTACATCTGCTTGGTTATATACATGTATCGTAGTCCCATCGCTACGAAGAATCCTAAATTCAAAACTTAGATTTCTTTTTTCTTCTATAGCAGATAGAATAGCTATTTTAAACTTTTCTCGGTCATCGGGATGAGCAAGTTCTGTAATACTATCAAATGTTGGAACAAACCCTTTTGTATTTTCAATACCGAATAGGACATACATCTGATTTGACCAATACGCTTCATCCTCAATTACGTCATAATCATAACTGCCGATTGCACCGACTTTTTGTGCTAATTCAAGGCTTCCTTTGATTCTAACTAATTCTTTTTCATGTTGAACATATGTTGTAATATCTTTTGCCACTGCATAAATTAGGATTGTGTTCCCAGCACTATTATTTATTGGGATTAGATTAACATCAATATAAATTTTTTCTCCATTCGCATGTGTAACAGCTGTTCGATAATTTTGTACTTTTCCCTGTAAAGCACGTTGAAAATGTTTATTTCTTTTGTATTTGTCATTATCGTTAAAATATTGTTTTAACTTTTGAGATAATTCCTTTTCTTTGTAACCAAATGTTTTTACTGCTGAAGGGTTGTAATGTAATAAATTCACATTTGCATCAAAAGCCAGAACAGCATGTGGATGATTATTAATTAGTTCTCTTAATAATGATAAATCATGCTCCATCTCTTGATTCATTGTTTTAGATACTATTGTGTCCACATTTGAAAGCTTTGTAAGCTGTTTAAAAAAAGATAGTCCTGCCATTTTTATCCCCCTTTTAACGATGGCTTATCTTTCTATAACGAAAATATATTTCCCCCAAGTGATTTGGATTTATAAAGATTCTCATCAGCCTTTTTAAACAACTCATCAGCAACCGTTCCATGTAGTGGATAAAAAGAAATACCGATACTAGTTGTGATTTTGTGCACGTGTTCTTTTATTTCGATAGGCTGTCTTACTGCATTCAAAATTCGATTTGAAATATCTACCACTTGCTGCTCGTCTATTATTTCTGGAAGAACGACTGTAAATTCATCCCCACCCACTCGTGAAAGTGTATCCGTGTCGCGAATCACTGTACGTATACGTTTGGAGAATTCTTTAATCACTTCATCTCCAGTATCATGTCCATGATTATCATTTATTTGTTTGAAAGCATCACAGTCTAAAACCAGTAATGCTGTTAAATTACCTTTTCGATCTGTTGTATACATAGATTGTTGGAGCCGATCTAAGAAGATTCTCCGATTAGGAAGACCCGTCAAATGGTCATAATAGGCCAGTTTTTCTAACTTTTTTAGCTTTCTTTTGTATTCAGTAATGTCCCCTGAAATCACAACTATTTTTTCAAGCTGTCCTTCTGAGTCCAATACGGGTATTAAGTCTGAATGTAACCATATAAAATGCCCATCCTGGTGTTTACGCCTTACCTCAATGTCAACATTTTCCTTTAGTTCAATCAGATTTAGATAAACTTCATTCATTTTTTCTCTGTCATCAGGATGTATAGTTTCAATAAATGATTTACCAATCATTTTTGGTGCAGAGTATCCTAAAATATCCTCAATCGAAGGAGATACATAAGTGATTTTTCCATCTGGTGTAAGTACTTTAATAATGTCAACAGAATTCTCTGCAATGATCCGAAAGGTTTCTTCACTTTCTCTTCGTGCTTGTTCAGCTTTTTTGTTTGCGCTGATATCTTTCACAATCCCATAAATTCCTGTCAATGTTCCGTCAATCGTAATTGGTATGTTTTTTACTTTGACATGGATTTCATTGCCGTTTGTATGGGAAAGTTTCGTTTCGTAAGAAAAAGACTCTCCTCCTAATACATGCTGAATAATCTTTTGTATTTTTTTATATTCTTTTTGTGTCATTATTTTCGAGTAATGAGCGCCAATTAGTTCACTTGGTTTATATCCTATAATGCTCTCTGCTGCATCATTTAACTCATGAATGATCCCATTTGTATCAAGCATAAGTACTGCATCCACATTGTTCGCGATGAGAGAATCAAGCATTAGCTTATTCTCTTCCAATACTTTTTTTGCTTGTTGAAGTTCCCTTACTCTTAATGTTTTATCAGTAACATCGCGTACGATTGCAACAAGATATACAATTTCTCCGTCAATAACAGGAGTTAGCACAGTTTCATTAAACATGATTTGGCCATTTGGAAGTATAGTCTCGTCTTCAAATGTCACAACTGTTTTAGACAAGACTGCCTTTTTGTAAAATATTTTCAAATATTGCGCCTTTTCTTTTGGCAAATATTCATCCATCGTTTTCCCAAATAATGATTCATCAGCATTAAGAATTGATAATCCTGCTTGGTTAGCATATAAATATGTAAATTGAGAATGATCAACTTGCAGAATATATAGGATATCTTTTAAACTATTAAATGCTGTTGCTACAAGATTAATTAAATTACTAATGCTTTTTTGTTCAAACATATTGGTAAGATTCATGTTCATTTTCTCCATATTTTATATAATGACAACTTGTCCTAAAGTGCTTTTTTGTTATTTTCATCTGTAAACCTATTTTGCCGGAAATTGTAAAAATAATGTATCACCATCTATTCTTATTCATATAGGAACCCATTCTTATTTCCAATTAGGAAGGTATTCCTATCTTCCTAATCGGAACATCAAAGTGGTTAAAAAAATACTACTAAGGATCATTCAGTAGTAGGTGATATATATATGTTAGTTTTATCGAAATACCGAAGAAGGGACATCAAAGATATTCCAAAATATGAGGATAAATATGAGTGAGGCAATCCAGGCACGAAAAGGACGTACATAATGTAAACGAAGAATGGAGAACATCACAAGATTAAATAATACTGACCATCCCAAGCTCCAACCATGATCATGTCTTATAAGTCCAACAAATAAATCCACAGCTTCATTCACAGCATAAATGCCTACCCATAATAAGATATAAATAAATTGTTTTATCCATGATCGTTCTTCAGGGTATCTTCCTAAAAAGATGAGGATTGTTGCAGGGTATTTTATGGCCATAATTGAAAGAACGATATGTGTGTTGGTCAGTCCAATTCCCTCATCAACACCTTGAGGGGTATATGTCCACATCGCAAACTTGTCAGATAATAAATATAAATAAAGAAAATCCCCCAATAGGAAAAAGAGGTAGGTTGGATAGTATTTTCTATAATTTCTCCAATCTCCCCAAATAAATAACGCAGCTAGCCAAATTAAACCATAAATTGCATTCACAAAAAGGCACCTCAGTTACTCTAACTGTAAAAATTTTGAAATCACATTCTATTGTTTCCTAATACTATTCTTTATAGACAAAAAAACACGCTGCCAAAGAGACTGCGTGTGGACTAACCTAAAATAGTGAGACAATATAAAACACCTCCAAAATGGCAATACTTGAGATAAGTATTGTGACATT
>NZ_JBPFDQ010000057.1:0-32507 GCF_059415045.1 Ferdinandcohnia sp. SAFN-114
AATGTCACAATACTTATCTCAAGTATTGCCATTTTGGAGGTGTTTTATATTGTCTCACTATTTTAGGTTAGTCCATGCAAGCTTATGCGCCATTCGCTTTCTTCTTTCACTCAAGCTTTCATCTTCATTCGTTTTCTCTACTTCGGGTTCAGTGTTATTGCCTCCAAAAAGCATCTCAAGTGGATTTTTATAAGATGTTTGCTTTTTAGAACTTGGGACAAGTAGTTCAACTATTCGTTTATTTGCATTTTCCTCAGCACGTTCGGATACTTGAACCATTTTATCCTCTTTTACAAGGCGAACTGACGTTTCAACTAAGTCCCGAACCATCGATTCAACATCACGTCCGACATATCCAACTTCAGTAAATTTCGTTGCTTCTACTTTAATAAAAGGTGCACCAACTAGTTTTGCTAATCGCCTAGCTATTTCAGTTTTACCTACTCCGGTTGGCCCGATCATCAATATATTCTTGGGTACAATTTCATCTCTTAGCTTTTCGTTAAGCAAGTTGCGACGATATCGATTTCTTAATGCTACTGACACAGCTCTTTTTGCTTCATTTTGGCCAATGATGTATTGATCTAATTTTTCTACAATCTGTCTTGGGGTTAGATTCGTCTTCAAAGGTATCCCCTCCTTATAGTTCTTCAACTATAATATTTTCATTTGTATACACACAAATTTCACTTGCAATTTCTAATGAAGCTTTTGCAATTTCCCTTGCAGTTAAATGATCACCTGAATATTTTTTTAATGCACGTCCTGCAGAGAGCGCGTAATTCCCACCAGAGCCAATTGCCAAAATTCCATCATCTGGCTCAATTACTTCGCCTGTTCCAGAAATAAGTAGCAAATCCTTCTCATCCATCACAATAAGCATTGCCTCTAATTTACGAAGAATTTTATCACTTCTCCATTCTTTTGCAAGTTCAACTGCTGCCCTTTGCAAATTTCCATTAAACTCTTCTAGGCGTCCTTCAAACATTTCAAATAGGGTAAACGCATCAGCGACCGACCCCGCAAAACCAGCAATAACCCTTCCTTGAAATAGTTTTCGTACCTTTCTTGCTGTATGTTTCATAACAACGGCATTTCCAAAGGTAACTTGACCATCACCAGCCATTGCTGATTTTCCTTTATGTTTTACAGCGAATATTGTTGTTGCATGAAAATTAGACATTTCTCAAACAACCTCCTTATGCACGTGGATGTGAGGACTTATAGATATTTCGCAAATGATCCTTTGTAACATGTGTATACACCTGTGTTGATGACAAACTTTCATGGCCCAGCAGTTCTTGTACAGACCTCATATCAGCGCCCTCGTTTAAAAGATGTGTAGCAAAAGTATGTCTTAATACGTGTGGACTAATATGAATAGTAGAAGACGTCTTCTTAATCATATTATTTAAGATTACCCTGACTCCTCTTGTTGTTAGTGGTCCACCCCGGAAATTAAGAAATAAATGGTTTGTATGTACTGAAGCTTTTTCAAGTAAATCCTTGCGACCTTTGGATATATAGTTTGTTAGTGCTTGTTCAGCATAGCTTCCAAAAGGGACATATCGCTGTTTGTTTCCCTTTCCGTGAACAAACGCGGTTCCTGTTGAAAAGTCCAAGTCCTGGAGAGTGAGCTTACAACATTCACTTACACGGATTCCAGTCGCATATAATAACTCAAGTAAAGCTTGATCCCGTTGCCCTAAGCAAGTTGAAACATCTGAAACTCTAAATAGCTTTTCCAATTCTTCTTCATATAAAAAATGGGGAAGTCTTTGTTCCCTTTTTGGTAATGACACCAGTATAAAGGGATTTTGAGAAATAAGCTTCTCCCTTAAAAGGAAATTAAAAAAACTGCGCAATGTTGATATTTTTTTTGCAACAGTACGTCTTGCATATTGTTTCTTATAAAGCTCAGTTAGATACAAACGCACATCGGAATATGTTACGTCAGTAAGATTTAAGATTGTTTCTCGGTTCATAAATAAGAAAAAGTCTTCAATTGACTGTTCATAATGCACAATAGTATATTCTGAATAATTTTTCTCAATTTGTAAATATTCTTTGAATAACTGTAACGATTTGTTCACATCTTCCAATTTATCCACCTCACAAGGGCTACTAAATATTATCACAATTTAGTAGCCCTTGCAAATAAAAACTCTGATTTTTTTACAAAATTCTGAATTGCGTAAGAAATCCGCTTTTTCCGATAGAAAATGGAAAGTGGTGAGCTGTACGCTGCTCACCACCACATGTTACTTCTGAGTTTCTTCTTTATAATCACACTGTGCACATTGTACCTGAATTCCTTTTTTGAGTTTTTTCTCAACTAATAGGTTTTCACACTTTGGACATTTCCGAGCTAGTGGTTTATCCCAAGATAGAAAATCACATTCTGGGTATTGATCGCAACCATAAAAAATTCTTTTCTTCTTGCTTTTTCTCTCAACAATATTTCCTTTTTCACATTTCGGACAAGGAACCCCGATTTCTTTTACAATCGGTTTTGTATTGCGACAATCTGGAAAATTGGAACAGGCCATGAATTTGCCGTAGCGACCCATTTTGTAAACCATAGGATGACCACAGTTTTCACAATCTACACCCGCAGGTTCATCCTTAATTTCTACTTCCTTCATTTCTGATTCTGCAATTTCTAATCTCTTTTCAAAGTCCTGATAAAATTCATCAATAATTTTGATCCACTCAGTTTTACCTTCTTCAATTTCATCAAGGTCATGCTCCATTTTTGCAGTAAATTCTACATCTAAAATTCTCGGGAAGAATTCAAGCATTAACTCATCTACGATTTCCCCTAATTCGGTAGGAACAAAACGTTTATTATCTAAGGAAACATAGCCTCTTTTCTGGATAGTATCCAAAGTTGGTGCATAAGTTGAAGGTCTTCCTATTCCAAGTTCCTCCATCGTTTTAACAAGTCGAGCTTCCGTATATCTTGGAGGTGGCTGAGTAAAGTGTTGCTTCGGATCAATATCTGTAGCAAATACTCGGTCACCCTCTTTTAAATCAGGTAGCATCTTCTCTTTTTCTTCAACATTGTCATCATTACCCTCAACATAAACCTTCATAAATCCAGGGAATTTAACTTTTGATCCAGTGGCTCTGAACACAACGTCTCCATAATTTAGGTCAACACTCATTGTATCCAAGATTGCAGAAGCCATTTGACTAGCAACAAATCGCTCCCAAATCAATTTATATAATCTAAGTTGATCTCTGCTTAAATATTGTTTCACACTATTTGGTTCTCTGAAGACTGAAGTCGGGCGAATCCCTTCGTGAGCATCCTGTGTATTCGCACCTTTTTTCTCTTTCCTTTTTGTATCTGTTAAAAATTGTTTTCCAAATGTCTGTTCAATATATTGGGAACTTTCCTGAACGGCTGTCTCTGAAATTCGAGTTGAATCTGTACGCATATATGTGATTAAACCAACTGTTCCTTCCTTACCTAGGTCAATTCCTTCATATAATTGTTGAGCAAGCATCATTGTTTTCTTCGCACGGAAATTTAATTTACGCGCAGCTTCCTGTTGTAGGGAAGATGTAATAAATGGTGGTGCCGGATTTCTTTTACGTTCTTTTTTTGTAACAGATGTAATGGTAAATGATTTCGCTTTTTTAGAAATCACCGCTGTTAACTCATCACCGCTCCCAGAGAATTCAGCTTCAATTTGAGAAAGGATATCTTCTACCTCGGTTTTATTTGTTAACTCTATTTTATTTCCATTTACACCGTAAAATTGCCCTTCAAATTGTACTTTTTCATTTTCTTTTAAAAAGTTCGCTTTAATTGACCAATATTCTTCCGGTTCAAAATTTTGAATCTCTTTTTCTCTATCAATAATTAATCTAACTGCAACTGATTGAACTCGTCCCGCACTTAAACCTTTTTTTACTTTCTTCCAAAGCAACGGGCTAATATTATAGCCTACTAATCTGTCAAGAACACGTCTTGCTTGTTGTGCATCTACTAGTGCCTGATTAATTGGACGTGGATGTTTAAAGGATTCTTTAATGGCATCCTTTGTAATTTCGTTAAATACAACTCGACAATCAGAAGTAATATCAAGATCTAACGAGTGTGCCAAATGCCAAGCGATTGCTTCTCCTTCGCGGTCGGGGTCGGCTGCTAGAAAGACTTTCTTTGCTTTCTTTGCTGCAGTTTTTAATTCCTTTAACACTGGTCCTTTTCCACGAATAGTAATATATTTTACTTCAAAATCATTTTTTGCATCTACACCCATTTGACTTCTTGGTAGATCTCGTACATGGCCCATTGAAGCCTTTACTTTATATTTCTTACCCAAATATCTCTCAATTGTTTTTGCCTTTGCTGGTGATTCAACTATGACTAAATAGTCCGACATGTATCGCTTCCTCCTTAGAGGTTAAATTAATTTTCCATTTATAATAAATATTGCCTAATTTAATAATAAATCCTCCATATTATTAAATATTCATGTACCGTTTGTCAAACTGTTAAATTTATTTTTATACATTTTAACTAGTTATTCTTTATTCAAAAGTATGAAATTCTGATAAAATATCCTCGCTTGTAAGGACTAATTTTGCTCCGGATTGGATTAACTTATTCGTTCCTACACATGAAGGTTCTAATATCGAACCTGGTATCGCAAAGACCTCTCTGCCTTGGTTTAGAGCTTGATCAGCAGTAATTAATGAACCGCTTTTTTCTTTTGCTTCAACGACAAGAGTTCCTTGAGTTAAACCGCTAATAATTCGATTTCGCATCGGAAACTGCCATTTTTCAGGCTTTGTGGATGGGGGATATTCAGAAATAAGTATATGATTCTGAGTGATGGTAGTTGCTAACTCTTTATTCTCGTGAGGATAAATATGATGAAGACCGCCAGCGATGACTGCAATTGTTTTTCCATTATTTCGGATTGCTAATTGGTGTCCCATTGTATCAATACCACGCGCTAAACCACTAACCAATACCCAATTTTGCTTAATCAAAGGTTCTAAAACTTTTTTCATACTCTGTAAACTAGTTGATGATGGTGTACGTGAACCAACAACACTTAATAATTTCTTACTATTTAGCAAGGATTTGTCTCCAAGCGTATAAATGACCCATGGTGGATCATAAATTTGTTTCAATAGTCTAGGATACTCTTGATCAAATATGGTAATTATCCCCACATTATTATCGCTATATTGTTTTAGCATACTTTGGATTGATAAAGAATGCAAATCTTTTAGAAAAATAGTTAGTTGATTTTTAGACAATGAAAGGATTTTTTCATAAAGGGAAGGGGGGTATTTATAAATTTGGGAGAGGGATGAATCATGCTGTAGTATTTTATAAATCGATTTCCAACCTATTCCTCGACAGTGGTGAAGATGTATTAAGTTTTCTCGAAATTTGTCCATAAATTCTCCTTTTTTTCATCAGAAAAAGACAGTTCTCTAGACAAGAACTGCCTCTTTCGTGTATATATTAGTGAGTTTTACACTTTTCGTATAAACCTTTTTCCTTAAGAACAGAAATTAATGTCTCGCCCATAACTGATGGTGTTTCAGCGACCTTAATTCCACATTCATTCATTGTTTTGATCTTTTCAGCAGCAGTACCTTTACCACCAGAAATAATCGCACCAGCATGGCCCATACGCTTTCCTGGAGGCGCAGTTTGTCCACCGATAAATCCAACAACTGGTTTAGTCATGTTTGCTTTAACCCATTCAGCAGCTTCTTCTTCAGCTGTTCCACCGATTTCACCAATCATGATAACCGCATATGTTTCTTCATCTTCGTTAAATGCTTTTAATACATCGATGAAGTTCGTTCCGTTTACTGGGTCTCCACCAATACCAACTGCAGTTGTTTGACCAATTCCAGCTTGTGTTAATTGGTGTACAGCCTCATAAGTTAATGTACCAGAACGTGATACAACACCTACATGTCCCTTTTTATGGATATATCCAGGCATGATTCCGATTTTACATTCATCAGCAGTGATAACACCAGGACAGTTAGGACCTACTAAACGAGTCTTCTTACCTTCCATATAGCGTTTCACTTTCACCATGTCTAATACTGGTATATGCTCAGTAATACAGATTGCTAAATCTAATTCAGCATCAACTGCTTCGATAATTGCGTCTGCTGCAAATGGAGCAGGTACATAAATTACTGAAGCTGTTGCACCTGTTTGTTCTACTGCTTCTTTTACAGTATTAAATACAGGAACTCCTTCTACTTCAGTTCCACCCTTACCAGGTGAAGTACCACCAACAATTTTAGTACCATATTCAAGCATTTGTTTTGTATGGAATAATGCAGTTGCACCTGTTATCCCTTGAACAATTACTTTTGTATCTTTATTAACAAAAACACCCATGTTTGTCCCCTGCCTTTCTATCCTACTAGTGATACGATTTTTTGTGCACCATCTGCCATTGATTCAGCAGCTGTAATGTTCAGACCAGATTCTTGTAAGATCTTTTTACCTAAATCTACGTTTGTTCCTTCAAGACGTACTACTAGAGGAATTTCCAAGCCTACTTCTTTCGTTGCAGTTACAACACCTTCTGCGATTACATCACACTTCATAATTCCACCAAAGATATTTACGAAAATACCTTTAACGTTTTCATCAGATAGAATGATTTTGAATGCTTCAGTAACTTTCTCTGCAGTTGCACCGCCTCCAACATCAAGGAAGTTCGCAGGATCGCCACCGTAGTGCTTAATAATGTCCATCGTAGACATAGCAAGACCTGCACCGTTAACCATACATCCGATGTTTCCATCTAGTGAAATATAGCTTAAATCATATTTAGATGCTTCAATTTCTTTTGCATCTTCTTCATCTAAATCACGGTATTCAAGCACGTCCTTTTGACGGTATAATGCGTTAGAATCAAAGTTTAATTTTGCATCAAGCGCCATAACTTTACCATCGCCTGTTACAACTAATGGGTTAATTTCAGCAATTGAGCAATCTTTTTCAACGAATGCAGTGTATAAAGCAGTCATGAATTTAACAGCTTGATTCACTAATTCTTTTGGAATGTTAATGTTGAAAGCAATACGACGAGCTTGGAATGGCAATAATCCAACTACTGGATCGATTACTTCTTTGAAAATCTTTTCAGGTGTTTTTTCAGCAACCTCTTCGATTTCTGTTCCACCTTCTTCAGATGCCATTAAAACCACACGAGAAGTAGCACGATCAAGTACTAGTCCAACATAGTACTCTTTTTTAATATCGCAGCCTTCTTCAATTAGAAGACGCTTTACTTCTTTACCTTCTGGTCCTGTTTGGTGTGTTACAAGCGTTTTACCTAGGATTTCATTAGCATATGTACGAACCTCATCTAGGTTTTTCGCTACTTTAACTCCACCCGCTTTACCACGACCCCCTGCGTGAATTTGTGCTTTAACAACACAAACTTGGGAACCAAGTTCTTTTGCAGCTTCAACAGCCTCATCAACCGTGAAAGCAACCTTACCATTTGGAACAGCTACCCCATATTTTCTGAGGATCTCTTTTCCTTGATACTCATGGATATTCATTTCCCATCCTCCATTCTTATGTATAAAAGCAAAGAATTTTTTTGTCAGTCCAAATGTTATTATACATTTTCTTTTTTAATCTTTCTATGACAATTATAATTTTTCCGAAAAATCTTATTTGCATAGAAATTTACATCATACTGAGATAGGATTTTTTCCTCATTCTTTATGATGTTAACTCGACAAAATTAGACTGCGCTTTCATTTTATAACTGAATTAACTACTTGTCTACCATTTCGCATGAATTTGTTCTTTTTTCTACAAATAATGACTAATTTACTATACCACAAAACTATTTTTTTGATTCTTCAAGATATTTATCTATTTCGTAAACAAAAGCAAAAATTTCTGCAACGACTTGATATAAATCATCAGGAATCCCCTCATTTATTCTAAGTTCCCCTAACAACTCTACTAAAGCTGTATCCTCTTGTGGAACTTCATGTTCTTTTGCCTGTTCAATTATATTTTCGGCTACAAGCCCGCTACCTTTTGCAATTACCTTAGGCTCAGAGTCTATTTTTTCGTTATATGACAAAGCAACAGCCATTTTCGCTTTGTTCTTTTGTCCTTTTTTCATATTTTTAGATCTACTCTTTCATGAACTTGAGTTGAGTCGATTTGACCAATCACGTTGTCCCTCTCTAATGTGTTACTTATCTTTATTGATGAAAGCTGGTACCCTAAAGGAACTAAATTCGTTTGGAGGGTAGATTTCAATTCACTGACCAAAGACTCGACTTTATCTGATTGATTAATAATCACTATTGATATAATACGATTTTGAACCTTTACATCAATGACTACTTCATTTAAATATTTTAGTTCTATTGAAAAGAGTAAACGACAAAAATCAGAATCAATTTCCCCATTTTTCTTCCTTCCATTCATCCAAAGAGAAACGTTCTTATTATCTTGAGTTTGAAAGGTAAATTGGTATTGAAGAAATTGACTAGGGTCATTCGACGTTAGGTCAACTGTGTCCATTTGATATAAGGAATTTTGCTGGAATGCATTTTTAGAGATTTCACTCGTCTTTACAGATAATAACCTCGATAGGTTGGTGGAAGAAATTTGTGTTTTTTCTTCTCCCTGACTTGCATTTGAAAGAGAGTGAAGCTTTTGTACAGCTCCACTCTTAAATATTGCTTGTATTAAATGAACTGGGATCATCATTTTACCTCTATTATCTGTCGAATTGGAGCATATGAACGTCGGTGTTCGCTTGTAACGCCGTATTTTTTAAGCGCATCAAGATGATATGCTGTACCATATCCCATATGCTTTTCGAACCCGTATTGAGGATACTCATGACCTAGGCGGACCATTAAACGGTCTCTAGTCACTTTTGCAATAATTGAGCTCGCTGCTATCGAAACACTTTTTGAATCTCCTTTAATGATCGACGTTTGAGGGATAGCGATTGGTATTTCCATTGCGTCAACTAATAGATGATCAGGTTTTTCAGAAAGAGCCATAAGTGCTTTTTTCATTGCTTGCTTTGTTGCTTGATAAATATTTACTTCATCAATAACTTCTGCAGGTATAATCCCGATACCGATAGAAATCGCGCATTCTGTTATTTGTTGGAATAATTCTTCTCGTTTTTGTTCAGATAGTTTTTTTGAATCATTTAGGCCCGGTAAAAAAGCATCTTGAGGTAAAATGACAGCAGCTGCAACTACTGGGCCTGCCAATGGACCACGACCGACTTCATCGACTCCCGCTATAAAACGATACCCCATATTATAAAGGCCTTGTTCATATTGGGTCATTTCTTTAAATTGTTGCTCTAAGGCCTTTTCTTCAGCTTTTTTCTTTCTCCATCGTTGCAGAAGAACTTGAACCCCTTTGCGAGAATCATTTTCACAGTCCTTTAAAAACTGATCCTGTTCATTATGTATCATGGATAGTTGATTTTCGATATCTTTGATTGTCAATTGTGACATGTTTTCACCTTCAATTTCTAATGCTTCATGTAAGTTATATCGTCATTTTCGAAAAAAAATGAAGGCTCGCTATAAAGCGAACCTTAAGGTTTCTCAAATGTTAACCTGCCTAATTTTTCAGTTCGAATTTCTCGAATAATTAATTCTGCTGTTTTATCATAGTCTACAAATCCACCAGACATCATGCTACCACGACGTTTGGCAATTTCATCAAATAGCAATACGATATCATCAGGAATTTCTTCAAGACCAAAACGGTCTTGTAAATTCTCAGGATAATTTTCTTCTAAAAATCTAAGGGCATACACAGCAATATCCTGCAGATTTAGAATTGTGTCTTTAATAGCTCCAGTTGTTGCTAATTTTAGACCCACTTCTTGATCCTCGAATTTTGGCCAAAGAATTCCAGGTGTGTCAAGGAGCTCTAGCTCTTTACCAACCTTGATCCATTGTTGAGCTTTCGTAATCCCAGGACGGTCACCCGTTTGTGCAATATTTTTCTTTGCTAAGCGATTAATTAATGTCGATTTACCGACATTAGGAATCCCAACAATTAATGCTCGTATTGCTCGTGGTCGAATCCCTTTTGCAGCCATTTTGTCAAATTTTTCTTTTAAAATTACCTTTGCTTCACTAACGATTTGCTTCATGCCATTACCTTCTTGTGAATTAATAGCGAGGGCATGTACACCGTTTTCTTTATAATATGAAATCCATTCTTTTGTTAGTTTTGGATCGGCCATGTCTGCTTTATTCAAAAGGAGAAGCCTTGGTTTATTTTTTATGATTTCATCTATCATTGGGTTTCGGGATGATGCAGGAATCCTAGCATCAACAAGTTCGAATACAATATCAATGAGAGAGAGTTTTTCGGTGACCTGTCTTCTCGCTTTTGCCATATGGCCTGGAAACCATTGAATTGTCAATATCTTCACCAACTTATATGGTTTATTTTGTTAAGTTGTCTTTTTCGTTTATTTTACAATACCAAAATCAGATATTGGCCAGTAGATTAGGCTTGTTTCACCTAGGACTTCGCTGATTGGGACTGGGCCGATATGGCGCGAGTCCTTACTGTAGCGGCGATTGTCCCCCATGACAAACAGGTGACCTTCTGGCACTTCTTCTAAAATAAATGGATCTGTAAGTGGTCCATCAATTAGGTTTTTCTTATATTCATCAAGATAGGGTTCTTCGTACGGTTCATCATTAATGTAGAGGATATCGTTTTTATATTCAATTCGATCACCAGGTAATCCTATTATCCGCTTGATGTAATCTTTTTCGACTGTTGCATGGAAGACTACGATGTCAAATCGGTCTGGTTCACCCACCTTATAACCGATCTTATTAACAATCATACGGTCTTGGTGATGTAAGGTTGGCATCATTGAAAGCCCATCTACTACAATCGGTGCAAAGAAAAAATAACGGATTACTGCTGCTAATATGACAGCAATGGCTAGCGCTTTAATCCATTCCCAAAGTTCATTTTTTTGTTTGGCCATCATTGCTCCTCCACCTGTTCTTTTCTCATCTACCAAATAGCTCTTTATATAAGAATAGAGTATGTATTATCCTACTATTATAAATAGAATTTGTACAAATGTAAAAGGAGCTTGTTAATTTTATACAAGCTCCTTTCTCGTTTATTATCGAATTTCTTTAATACGTGCTTTTTTACCACGAAGTTCGCGTAAGTAGTATAATTTCGCACGGCGTACTTTACCACGGCGTACTACTTCAAGCTTCGCAATTTTTGGTGTATGCACTGGGAATGTACGTTCAACACCAACTCCGTAAGATACCTTACGAACAGTGAAAGTTTCGCTAATTCCACCACCACGACGCTTAATCACAACACCTTCATATACCTGAATACGCTCACGGTTACCCTCGATAACTTTAACGTGTACACGTACTGTATCTCCAGGACGGAAAACAGGAAGGTCAGTTCTTAATTGTTCTTTTGTGATTTCTTCAATAATGTTTTGCATCGTCTTTTCAACTCCTTCCAACAGATGCTCTTACCAATATACATTCATTGCAGCGGAACATCTTAATAAGACAAGGACAAATTGCCCAAGTCACAAAGAGTATATTACCATATTCCTGATACCGTTGCAATAGTTACTCTTCATCTATTTTAATTTCTTTTAACCATTTTTCTTGTTTAGGTGAAAGTTGATAGCTTTCAAGTAAATCTGGCCTTCTTTTATATGTTCGTCTAAGTGATTCTTTTTCCCGCCATTCTTCAATATGCATATGATTTCCAGATAAAAGGACATCAGGTACGGTCATCCCTCTAAAATCTGCAGGTCTTGTATAATGAGGGTGTTCTAGTAATCCCGTACTATGAGAATCAAGCACTGGTGAATCCTCATTACCTAATACTCCTGGTAAAAGTCGAACAACACTATCTGAGATAACCATTGCTGCAAGTTCACCGCCAGTTAAAACAAAATCACCAATTGAAATTTCTTCCGTACTTAAATTTTCTCTAATCCGCTCATCATAGCCCTCATAGTGGCCACAAATAAAGATCAAATGATCTTCCTTTGCCAATTGTTCAGCTTTCTGTTGGGTAAATCTCTCTCCCTGTGGGCATAAAAGTATAACTTTAGGTTTTGATTCTGTTTGTTTAGTAAGATCTTCAACGGCATCAAAGATGGGCTGCGGCATTAATACCATTCCAGCTCCACCACCATAAGGATAGTCGTCAACTTTTTGATGTTTGTTATCGGCATATTCACGGAAGTTTACAACCCTGAACGAAACCTTCTCTTTTTCTTGTGCCTTTTTTAAAATGGATTCACCCAGTACGCCATTAAACATATTTGGGAAAAGGGTTAAGATATCGATTTTCATGTTAGATTAATCCTTCCATGAGGTGAATAGTGATTCTTTTTTCATCAATATCAATTTCTTTCACGATATCATCAATAAACGGAATCAAAATTTCCTTACCCTTTGCACCTTTTACAACCCACACATCATTCGCACCTGGTGTTAATATTTCTTTAATAGGTCCTAATTCTTCGCCTTCCTCCGTAACAACAGTACAACCAATTATTTCGTGGAAGTAATATTCTCCTTCCTCTAATGCACCAAGTTGACTTTCATGTACTTTAACTAGGGAGTCTTTAAATTGTTCCACATCATTAACGTTGTCGTAACCTTCAAAAGTAACTAAATCAAAGTTTTTATGAGTACGGTGTGATTGGACTTTAACTTCTAAAGGTTCTTTATCTGCTATAAAGATATGTAATGTATTTCCAACCTTATAACGCTCTTCAGGGAAATCTGTTCTAGAGATAATGCGAACCTCGCCTTTAATTCCATGTGTATTTACAATTTTTCCTACGTTATACCACTTGTCCATTTATTTCACCTCTAACGAATTTCTTCAACTATACCTTCTTTAATAATAATTGTTCGTGCAGTTGTTACTTCATCCCAGTTATCCCCTACATTTATATCAATAATCGATTGTACTTCTTTTTCCTTTATTTCACTGCCTATGGGTAGCATATGTATTTGTTCGATTTGAAACTCAAATTGTTTGATTTTTTCTTGCCTAAGGTTAATTTCATTGGTGAAATAAAGGTTAATTTTTGCAGAATCAAATTTCTTAAGCTTTTCCATTTTTCTTAGTTCAAACTTGAGCTGCTCGCATTCTTTAAGTAGTTGAACTTTATCGACTTGTAATGAATCGATGAGCTTTGCTTTGCTTTTATCCGTTAAAATTTGTTTTACTTCAACTGTTTGGATGATTTTCACGTGCACACAACCCTCATGAATTTATATAAATGTTCAAAAAGGAGGATGAAAAGGACCGGGTCGACAAAAACGCCACGGCCTCATGTCTTGTCGACACTAGTACGTCCTGTACGTTGAAAGTTCAAGGCGGCGCGAGCTCCCGAGTACCGGAGCGAGGCAACTGCTTGAGTTACATCCTTGCAGCCTTGCGCTGAGGAATTGACTTCTAGAATATACTAGTAGACGCAAGCGCATGTCCTAGTTATTTATGATCTTCTAGGAGTAATATTCGCAGAAATTAGATGCGTCATTTTCACCGGACTTTTTAAACATCCACTTATAGAAAAAAGGGGGAGGTTGCCCTCTCCCTTTTCCTTGTTTGGTCTAGTTCCAGCGGTTAGAAACTCGAGAATCTTCAACTCCTTCAGCAGAAGCAAAAACCACTTCTACGTCGGAGTCTCCAAATTTCTCGTTTCTGATCAAGCCGCCTACACTTTTCTTTTTATTCGTTAATTTCTAGATGAATTCGTTTATTATGTCCTGTTCCTGCTGCATAGACAACAGTTCTAATCGCCTTAATAACACGGCCTTGTTTCCCGATAACTTTACCCATATCTTCTTTATTCACGCTTAGCAAATAAGTGACATTGCGGTCGTCTGAGTCTTCAGTGACATTGACTTCTTCAGGATGATCAACCAGTGGCTGTACGATTGTTTTAATTAACTCTTTCATCTGTATGTTACCCATTACTTACCGTTTTTTGCGTTATGGAATTTCTCCATAATTCCTTGTTTTGAGAACAAGTTACGAACTGTGTCAGATGGTTTAGCACCATTTTGTAACCATTTTAATGCTAATTCTTCATCAATTTTAACTTCTGCAGGTTGAACAACTGGATTGTAAGTTCCTACAGTTTCAATTTGACGTCCATCACGTGGTGAACGAGAATCAGCTACAACGATACGATAGAAAGGAGATTTTTTTGCTCCCATGCGTTTTAAACGAATTTTTACTGCCATTTTATATAGCACCTCCGAAAATATTTCAACAAGATATAATATTAACTGTTCCACATCTGTTTGTAAAGTGTTTTTTCTTTACATCAATGAAATGGTTATTATTACTACATTTAAATAGAAAAGCGTAAGGCGCTCGTTCATCGGCGACAAGCATAAGAAAAGCGCTGACAGAAGGCGTTTTTTGCCTTCAGAAGCGATTGGCTTATGACCTCGAGCCGATAGCGCCTGAAGCTGGACAACTAGAACTAGGGATTACATAAAAGGAAATTTAAATCCTTTTTTCTTACCTTTTGTCATGTTTGTCATTTGCTTCATCATTTTCTTCATGTCTTCAAATTGCTTTAAGAGACGGTTTACCTCTTGAACAGTTCGACCGCTACCTTTTGCAATTCGCTTTTTACGACTTGAATTGATAATCTCAGGTTGTTCTCTCTCAGCCTTTGTCATAGAACGGATGATTGCCTCGACATGACCGATTTGTTTATCATCAACCTGAACATTCTTCAGCCCCTTCATTTTGTTAGCGCCTGGGAGCATACCAAGAACCTCATCAAGAGGACCCATTTTACGCACCTGTGCTAACTGTTCGAGGAAATCATCAAATGTAAAGGACATTGACTTAAATTTCTTTTCTAGCTCTTTTGCTTTATCTTCATCAACGGAAGCTTGCGCTTTTTCGATGAGTGAAAGCACATCCCCCATCCCTAAAATACGTGAGGCCATACGTTCTGGATGGAATGGTTCTAGAGCATCTAATTTTTCACCAAGACCTACAAATTTAATTGGTGTATTTGTAACAGCTTTAACTGATAATGCTGCACCACCACGGGTATCCCCATCAAGCTTCGTTAAAACAACACCCGTTAAACCTAATAAATCATTAAAGCTTTGCGCGACATTGACTGCATCTTGACCTGTCATAGCGTCAACAACAAGAAAAATCTCATCAGGCTGAGTAACTTCTTTGACTTGTTTAAGCTCGTCCATCAGTTCTTCATCAATGTGCAAACGTCCCGCCGTATCGATTAACACATAATCATGATGTTCTTCTTTTGCTTTTTCGATTGCTTGTTTTGCTATTTCAACAGGACTTACCTGATCGCCAAGAGAAAAAACCGGCATATTAAGTTGTTTACCTAATGTTTGTAGTTGATCTATTGCAGCTGGACGATAGATATCAGCAGCAACGAGAAGTGGTTTACGATTGTGCTTTTTACGTAATAGGTTGGCAAGCTTTCCAGTAGTTGTGGTTTTACCAGCCCCTTGTAAACCAACCATCATAATAACGGTTGGCGGTCTTTTGGCAACCGCAATCTTGCTTTGCTCTCCACCCATAAGGTCTGTAAGCTCCTGCTGAACAACTTTTATAACTTGTTGTCCTGGAGTTAAGCTTTTCATTACCTCTTGTCCGACAGCTCGTTCGCTGACACGCTTGACAAAATCTTTTACAACTTTGAAGTTAACGTCTGCCTCAAGTAATGCTAGACGTACTTCTCGCATCATTTCCTTTACATCGGATTCTGATACTTTTCCCTTACCGCGAATTTTCTGCAGTGTACCTTGCAGTCGGTCGGCTAATCCTTCAAATGCCATTTTTTCACCGCCCCTTATTCTAATTTCTCAAGCAACTGTATCACATTTTGAAGTTCTTCGCTATCATCATATTGATGTGAAAGTCGTTTTAGCTCGGTAATCAGTTTTCTTCGCTCTTGAAATTTCTGAAATAGTAACAGTTTTTCCTCGTACTCTTCAAGCATTGTCTCTGTACGCTTAATATTATCATAGACAGCTTGACGACTAATTTCATATTCCTCTGCTATTTCACCAAGGGAAAAGTCATCTAGGTAATATAAAGACATATAGTTTCTTTGCTTAGGCGTTAACAACGATTGATAGAAATCATAGAGATAATTCATTCTCGTTGTTTTTTCAAGCATAGAATCTCCCCCTTGTTAAGTGAAATACCTTTACAATTCAATAGTTTACCTATTTCACAATAGGTTGTCAAGTTAATTTACTTTACTATCATATACAAAGTGTCATAACACCTATCAAAAAAAAGCCTGTGTGATCAGGCTCTTTTTTTGTTCCTTTATTCTTCTGCTTTCTCGACTAAGTCTGCAAATAGACCGTACACGTAGTTTTTAGCATCAAATTCCTGCAGGTCGTCTACCTTTTCCCCAAGTCCAATCAGTTTTACAGGAATGTTTAGTTCATTTCTGATTGCCAGGACGATTCCACCTTTAGCCGTTCCATCTAATTTTGTTAAAACAATTCCCGTTACATCTGTAGCTGCTGAGAAAGTTTTAGCTTGAGTTAATGCATTTTGTCCTGTTGTCGCATCAAGAACGAGTAAGACTTCATGCGGAGCACCAGGTAATTCACGTTCAATGACGCGTTTAACTTTTTCAAGCTCTTTCATAAGGTTGACCTTATTTTGAAGTCGTCCCGCTGTATCACATATTAACACATCAACATTTCGAGATTTTGCTGCTTGAACAGCATCATACATAACTGCTGCTGGATCTGAACCTTCTGATTGTTTGATCACATCTACGCCAACACGGTCTCCCCAAACTTCAAGCTGCTGAATTGCACCCGCACGGAATGTATCTCCCGCTGCTAAAAGGACATTTTTGCCCTCATTTTTTAGGCGGTTGGCAATTTTACCAATAGATGTGGTTTTACCCACACCATTAACGCCCACAACTAAAATGACAGTAAGGCCTTCCTCCTGAATATTTAGCTTAGGTGATTGTTCCTCGTTTCCTTGGTATATCTCAACAAGTTTCTCCGAGATCACACTTTGGACGTCTTTTGTGTCTTGTATGTTTCTTCGTTTGACTTCCATCTTCAATTCATCAATAAGTTCCATTACGGTAGATACGCCAACATCTGCAGCGATTAATATTTCTTCAAGTTCTTCAAAAAAGTCCTCATCAACCTTTCGATAGCGAGCAACTAAATCATTAACTCGCTCTGAAAATGTATTACGAGTTTTAGATAAACCATCCTTAAATTTTTCGGTTACTGAGTCAGCCTGAGTTGAAATCTTTTCTTTTAATTTTTTAAAGAAACTCATGTAAATCCCCTTTCGTTCTACGTTTGCGATACAAATTCCTTCGATTCTTCAAGTCGAACTGAAACAAGTTTGGAAACCCCGGATTCCTGCATGGTTACACCATATAGCACATCCGCTTCTTCCATTGTACCTTTACGATGAGTAATAACAATAAATTGTGTTTCATTGCTAAATTTCTTTAAATATTGCGCAAACCGGAATACATTTGCTTCATCAAGTGCAGCCTCTACCTCATCTAGTACACAGAATGGAACAGGTCGTACTTTAAGAATTGAAAATAGCAATGCAATTGCAGTTAATGCTCTTTCCCCACCAGATAAAAGCCCTAAGTTCTGCAGTTTTTTCCCTGGAGGCTGAGCAACAATTTCTACACCTGTATTCAATAAATCATTTGGATCAGTTAGACGAAGGTCTGCTCGTCCACCACCAAATAGTGCCTGGAAAACCTTTTCGAAATGGGAACGAATACTTGTAAAAGTAGTTTCAAATCTCTTTTTCATTTCGTCATCCATTTCATCAATCACTTGGAACAACGTATCCTTTGCTTCCTGAAGGTCATTTTGTTGTTCTGTTAAGAATGTAAAACGTTCAGATACCCTCTCATATTCATCGATTGCCCCAAGGTTGACAGTACCAAGCTCTTCAATAGCAAGCTTTATAAGTTTTACCTTCTTTCTTGCTTCAGAAACTTCGATTTGAAGAGGAAATTGTTCTTTAGCAGCCTCATAAGTTAATAAATATTCCTCACGAAGATGTGTTAAACCATTCTCAAGTTCTACATCTAAGCGATTCACCTTAACCTCTTCATCTTGTAGAATGTCTACGAGCTGCTTATACTGACGTCTTGATTCCTTTAACTCACGCTCTAGATCTTCAAGTGTCATTTGTAGTGATAGGCGATGATCTCTCTTATTGCTAATCATTTGGATCGCTTCGTTCTTATCATTTAATTTTTGCTTTGCTGCTTCTTCAAGCTCTAATTCACCTGAATTACTTGAGGTCATTTCATTATCAAGAAGGGCTAAATCGTCTTTCAAGTCAGTAAGCCTAGTGTGCCCGTCATTAAACTCTACCTCTAATCGTTTCACCTTTTCTTGTTGATGTTCGAGTGCTTGTTTTTTTCTAGCTAAAATAACCTTTTGTTCAGTTATTTCCGTTTGTACTGTTTCACGTGAAGTTTGTTGGTCAGACTTTTGTGAATTCAATTGGTCAATCGTTTCGTCTAAAGAGCACAGCTCTTCATCAAGAGCAACTAATTTATCCTTAAGCTCTTCTAGACGAGTAGTCATCTTTTCTTTATCAAGTTGATATTGTTGCTTCTCATCATCATACAATGCCAAATGTTCATTCACATTCTGCTCTTTCAAAGTAACTTCTCGATATTCACCTTTAATGGTTTGCTCTTTTAAGCGTAATGTTTCTCCTGTTTGACGAAGCTTTTCAAGCATTTCTTCTTGCTCGGAAATTAGCTTTTTCTTATCTTTAACCGTTTTTTCGAGTTCTGTTGTTTTAATTTCCATTTCCGATAATTTTTTAGCAATTGCCTCAAGCTCACGGCCTCTACTTAATAACGAATTCGACTTTTGTTTGACAGCTCCCCCAGTCATCGAACCACCAGGATTTACTACATCACCATCAAGCGTGACAATTCGATACCTATGTCCAACAAGCGATGCTAACTCATTCGCGCCTTTTAAATTATTTGTAATAATAATTGTTCCTAATAGGTTTGAAATGACAGATTGAAATCTTCCTTCGTAGGAAATTAGTTCAGAAGCTACTCCAATAAATGCTTGATGTCCTTTAATTGCGACAAGTTGGGTTGCAGGTATCGAACGTTCTTTTATGACATTCATCGGTAAAAACGTTGCTCGACCATACGAATTTTTCTTCAAATACTGGATTGCAGATCTTGCATTTTTTTCATTATTCACAACAATATGCTGTGTTGCCGCACCCAATGCGATTTCAACAGCGGTCTCATACTCTTTAGGAACTTGAATTAATTCTGCAATTGCACCTTCAATTCCTTCGAGTTGATCATTTCTAGCCTTTAAAACTTCCTTAACTCCTTGGAAGAAGCCAGAATAATCATCCTGCATTTCTTCAAGCATTTCTTTTCTCGACTTCGTTTGTTGCAGATATTGATATGCCTGATAAAGCATGCTTTCTTGCTTCTGATAGTTTTTCTTTCCATTCTCAAGCTTTGCTTGTAAGTCTCTAAAAGAAACAATTTGGTGATTAATCTCCTGTTCAATTACAGAGAGCTTTGTTTGTAGCCGTACTTTCTCATCGAGAATTTCTTTGCGCTCTACTAGATATTTTTGATTTGACTCATCTAAACGAGCTACTTTCGCTTCCTGCTGTGAAAGCTGATCATTAATATAGCCAATTTCATTTCGAAAAGAAGCCTGTTTATTTAGCAACTCAAAATAATCACTTTTCAAATTCTCAATTTTCTCTTCAATATTTTGGTCATACGAAGCAAGTAACGTTTGTTTTTCTTTTAACTGCTGTTCTAGTACTTTAACTTCTTCAATTAGTTTCGAAAGCTCATGTTGCTCTGTTTGTTTATTTTCATTTAGGGTCTCCAACTTTTGTGAAAGTTCAAGGATTGAATTTTCAAGTTGGCCTTTGTTTTGCGATGCATTTTTTTTGCGTTCTTTTAATACTTCTTTGCGTCCTTCTAATTTTTCAAGCTCTTCACTCGTCCTTAATAGGAGTTGTTGAAGTTCGTGAATCGATGAATCGGCCGCTTCAATTCCATTTCGTAGTTCTTCAATTTTAGCTTCCTTGCCTTGAAGTTTTGTGTTTAAAGTGAGTTCTTGCTCTTTATGCTCTTCGACAAGCTTTGATAGCTTCACCCATTTTTCATGAAGTTCTTCAATTTCATAAACCGTTAGGCCTACTTCAATTGTTTCTAGCTCTTTCTTTTTTTCAAGATAATCCTTCGCAATCGATGACTGGATTTGAAGTGGCTCTATTTGAGATTCAAGCTCATGAATGATGTCATTAACACGATTTAAATTTTCCTGTGTTTCAGCAAGCTTATATTCAGCCTTCTTTTTACGGGTTTTGTATTTTAACACCCCAGCCGCTTCTTCAAAAATGCTTCTTCGTTCCTCAGCTTTACTGCTTAAAATTTCTTCTACTTTCCCTTGACTAATGATTGAAAAAGCTTCACGGCCAAGTCCAGAATCCATCAATAAATCAACAATATCTTTTAAACGACATGCCTGTTTATTTATTAAAAACTCACTTTCACCAGACCGGTATACACGGCGAGTTATACTCACTTCATGATAATCGATTGGTAAAAATTGATCTTCGTTATCCAACGTTAATGTTACTTCAGCCACATTTAGTGCTTTGCGACTATCACTTCCTGCGAAAATGATATCTTCCATTTTCGACCCACGCAATGATTTTGCTGACTGTTCTCCTAGAACCCATCGTATACCATCAGTGATGTTACTTTTACCACTACCATTTGGCCCAACGACAGCCGTAACCCCAGGTACAAAATCTACTGCAATTCTTTCAGCAAACGATTTAAATCCTACTATATCTAAACGTTTGAGGAACATAAACTTCCCCCTCAATTACAATTTTACAATTTAAAGTCCTACATATTTTATCATAAACAAGTATTTTATTGGATTACTTTTTATCACCATATATGTATGGGCAAAAATATAACCCCACGATATCGTGGGGTGCGCTACTTATTTTTGTTTGTTTTTCAGCTTTATTAAGGCAATTTCTGCCGCATGCTGTTCAGCTTCCTTTTTCGATCTTCCTGTGCCTATTCCAAGTTCCTCGCCATTTAAAGAAACACGTGAAACAAATTCACGACTATGGGCTGGCCCTTTTTCTTGGAGAACCTTATATTCGATAACTCCAGTTCCATCCCGCTGGACAAGCTCTTGTAGCTGACTCTTAAAATCCATCACATGAGAAAAAGCACCCGCATTAATTTTAGGTATGACTGTTTTATCTAAAAACTCATTGACAACCTCTAATCCATGATCAAGATAAAGCGCTCCAATAAATGCCTCAAATACATCAGCAAGTAAAGCAGGTCGCTCTCTACCACCAGTCATTTCTTCCCCTTTTCCTAGTAAAACGAGTTCCCCAAATTTTAATTCATTTGCAAAGGTTACTAATGATGGCTCACAAACAATTGCCGCACGCATCTTAGTTAACTCACCTTCACTCATGATTGGAAACTTTTTAAAAAGGAACTTGGAAATGGTTAGTTCTAAAACAGCATCTCCTAAAAATTCAAGCCGTTCATTGTCTTCATGAGGCTTTTTTCGATGCTCATTCACATAAGATGAATGTGTAAATGCTTGAATAAGTAATCCTTCATCATGAAACTGAATTCCAAGTCGCTCCTGAAAAGCTTTAAATTTTAGAGCGAATTTATTGCCTTTGTCTTTATTTATCCGCTTCACCTTATGAACCTCCAAGGAGAAAGCCCCGTTTTATTAACGGGACTCACATTCTAAGAAATATTATAGCTGGCTTTTTATGTAATTTACAGCGTCACCAACTGTAGCAATTTTTTCAGCCTCATCATCTGAAATTTCCATATCAAACTCATCTTCAAGTTCCATAACAAGTTCAACCACGTCTAGTGAATCCGCTCCAAGATCATCTTTAAAAGAAGCCTCTAAAGTTACTGCTGATTCCTCAACACCTAAGCGATCAACAACGATTTTTGTAATTCTCTCAAACACATCTGCCATTTCCATTCACCTCCCCTCAAGGTATTATATTTTGTTTTACTAGAAAAGCGCAAGAGCCTTTACAATAGTTTTTCGTATTGCCCAGTTCCAGGCACCATCAGCTCACTGGTCTAACCAATCGTTACTGAAGGTAAAAGACACTTTGGTTCAGCGCTTGTCTAAACCTTATCCCCTCAAGTAGTGGGCCTTGTACTTTTCTATTTACATTACCATTCCACCGTCAATATGCAAGGTTTGACCTGTCATATAGTTGCTATGATCTGATGCAAGGAAGAGAACAACTCCAGAGATATCGGTTGTTTCACCAAATCTATTAAGAGGAATTAGTTTTAACATTTCATTCTTAACGTCTTCAGGAAGCTTATCTGTCATATCAGTCGTAATAAATCCCGGCGCTACAGCGTTCACTGTAATATTTCTGCTCGCTAATTCCTTCGCTGCAGTTTTCGTTAATCCGATTACCCCAGCCTTTGCAGCAACATAGTTAGCTTGTCCTGGATTACCACTAACACCCACGATTGAAGCTATATTTATAATTTTTCCAGAACGTTGCTTCATCATCTGTCTTGTAACTGCTTTCGTGCTAAGAAATACACCTTTTAGGTTAATATTAATAACATCGTCCCATTCTTCCTCTTTCATTCTCATCAACAAATTATCCCTAGTAATTCCTGCGTTATTAACAAGAATATCAAGACTGCCGAAAGTAGAAATAACTTCTTTAACCATATTTGTCACCGAATCTGCATCTGACACATTCGCTTGGATTGCAAATGCTTCTTGACCTAATGCTTTAATCTCATCAACAACTTCGTTTGCTTTTTGTTCACTACCAGAATAGTTTACCGCAACTTTTGCACCTGCTTTTGCTAACTCAATTGCAATTGTTCGGCCAATTCCACGTGAAGCACCGGTAACCAATGCTACTTTGCCATTTAACATCTTAATTTCCCTCCTTCAATGCACGAATCGTTGCTTCGAGAGTTTCTGTATCACTTATTGCATATGTTGCTACTCTGCGATTTACTTTTTTAACCAAACCTGAAAGAACTTTACCAGGGCCAATTTCGATAAAAGTATCTACGCCTTGGTCAAGCATATATTGAACAGAACTTTCCCATAAAACAGGTGAATATAATTGCTTTACCAGATTTTCTTTTATTTGATCAGCTGAAGTCATTTCTTCCGCATTAACATTAGCCACGACTGGAACAGATGCATCAATAATCTCAATTTGGTCCAATACGGAACGTAATTTTTCAGCGGCTGGCTCCATTAATGAAGAATGAAACGGCCCACTTACCTCAAGCGGAATCGCTCGTTTTGCTCCCTTTTCCTTTGCTAATTCACAAGCTTTCTGTACCCCTTCGGCAGATCCTGAAATAACAATTTGGCCAGGACAATTAATATTCGCTAGCTGTACTGGAAGACCTAAAGCAGCTATTTCTTCGGTTACAGCGTGTAAGTCTTCACTGCTCATCCCTAAAATCGCTGCCATTGTGCCTTGACCTGCAGGTACAGCTTCTTCCATAAATTCGCCACGTTTGCGTACTGTACGAACAGCATCTTCAAAGCTCAGTGCGCCAGCAGCTACTAACGCCGTATACTCACCAAGACTATGTCCCGCTACATAATCAGGTGTAAGATCTTCTTGCTTGAATTTTTCAAGAATTGCAATACTCGTCGTTAATAGTGATGGTTGGGCATTAGTTGTCAGTGTTAAATTTTCCTGTGGACCATTAAAAATAAGCGAGGACAATTCCTCACCTAGCGCTTTGTCAGCTCTAGTAAAAATATCTTGAACCGTTTCTGAAGCATCTGCTAATTCCTTCCCCATTCCCACGGTCTGAGAACCTTGTCCTGGAAAAACGAATGCAATCTTACCCATTCTCTATTCCCCCTATTCGTCTACTGTAGGATTAATATCCTCTAATGTTTTACGTATTGTTCCAGCTACATCCTTCTCTACCATTTCATAGGTTTGACGGATGGCACTAAATAAACCATTTGCATCTGAAGAACCATGGGCTTTTATAACAGGAGCTTTTAATCCAAATAATCCTGCCCCTCCGTATTCTGAGTAATCTAATGTCTTTTTTAATCCCTTTAATTCTGGCATTAATAGACCAGCAGCTATTTTACTTTTTAGATTACTTGTAAAAGCTGTTTTCAACATTTTAAACATGGAAAGAGCAGTACCTTCAATTGTCTTTAACGCTACGTTACCTGTAAATCCGTCTGTAACAACAACATCGGCAACCCCGTCAAGTAGGTCTCTTGCCTCTACGTTTCCAACGAAATTAAGATTTGTTGCTTTCATCATTTCAAATGCATGTTTCGTTAATTCATTCCCTTTTTTATCTTCTGTACCGACATTTAATAGTCCTACTCGAGGATTTGTAACTCCACGAACCTTTTCAGAGTAGATTGAACCCATTATCGCATACTGAAGCAAATGCTCAGGCTTTGCATCAACATTTGCACCAACATCAAGCATGAGAAATCCCTTTTTATCTAGAGTTGGTAAAGTCGGTGCTAACGCTGGTCGATCAATCCCCTCAATTCGGCCAACGATAAAGAGTCCAGCAGTCATTAATGCCCCTGTATTTCCTGCAGAAATACAGGCATCTGCACGTCCCTCACTAACCTCTTTTGCCATTAAGACCATCGATGCGTTCTTTTTTCTTCTAACAGCCCTCACAGGTTCATCTGTACCTTCTATTACTTCTGTTGTATGTAAAATTGTGATTCTTTCATCTTCAGTTAAGTGTTTGCGAATTTTTACTTCATCGCCAATAAGTGTAACTTCAAGGTCTTTATAATGCTTTAATGCAGATATTGTCCCCTTTACAATTTCCTCTGGGGCATGATCCCCGCCCATTGCATCAATTGCAAGCTTCATCTTTGTATCAATCCTTTTGTTTGCTTTTAGGTAGTCAGATGCTCATAACTTGAGTTCGTTCTCTATTATGAATCAATTTTTACTTGTTTATTAGAACGATACATTGTAAATTCACCGGAAAACACCAATTCATTTCCAACATAGCTTTTTACATCTACGATTGTTCTCCCTTTTTCCTCAGAACCTTTCACTTTTGCTTTTGCGACGACACGCTCATCTAGTTTTACTTGTCTCGTAAAACGAATATTCGCTTTTGCCGTAAGCGCAAGCTCATCATTAATAACAGCAACCGCTAGTGAATTTGCTTGAGCAAAAAGATGATGTCCACGAGCTATATGGTTACGTTTAAAAACATGCTCCTGTGTTACATCAAAGATTGAAATCGCACTGTCATCTAATTCAATATCAATGATTTCACCAATTACTTCATCAATTGGTAAAGATTTAACTTCATCTTCTAATTTTTTTTCAGCAACATTCTTGATTCGCTCACGCAGTTCAGGAATTGATAGTTCTAATCGGTCCAATCTAATTGTTTGAACACTTACCATGAACTTTTCAGCTAAGTCTTCATCAGTTATAAACGGATTTACTTTAATCGTTTCCTGTAATAGTTGCTGCCGTTCTTTTTTACTCTTTCTCATTTAAAAACACACCGTCCGCACTCTTAAGACTAGGTACTAATAGTTAGTATATAATTAAAAAAAGCAGATTGCAAGAAGAAATCCTCCTCACAAGCTGCCCTATACGATATGGGGTTTAGTCAAGTTTTTCGCCATCTAAAATACCAGATTGTAATAAATCTTTCCTAAGGTGTTTGTAAGATTCATCTTTCCAAAACACCTGCGAATTTATGAGTTTAGTAGCATCATTTCTAGCGACCTCTAAGGTTCGATAATCGTGAACCATATCTGCGACTTTAAATTCTGGAACACCACTTTGTTTTCTCCCAAAGAAGTCACCAGGGCCACGAAGTTCTAAATCTTTTTCTGATAAAACAAATCCATCATTTGTTTCCGTCATGATCCGCATTCGTTCTTTTCCCACTTCAGATTTTGGATCAGCTAGAAGGATACAATAAGACTGTTCACTTCCCCGTCCAACACGTCCCCGTAATTGGTGAAGTTGTGATAGTCCGAATCGTTCAGCATCATAAATTACCATCAATGTCGCATTGGGAACATTCACACCAACTTCGACTACTGTTGTGGAAACTAGGATTTGAACTTCATTTTCACTAAATTGTCTCATTACATCGTCTTTTTCGTCTGCGGACAAACGACCATGCATTAAGCCGACCTTTGCTTTATTTTGAAAATGAAATGAGAGCATTGAATGAACATCAATTGCATTTTGTACATCTAGTTTATCTGATTCCTCAATCAGAGGGCATATAACATAGGCTTGTCTACCTTTAGCAAGCTCTTTTTCAATAAACACTAATATCCGTTCTAGTAACTCATGCTTCACCCAATATGTTTCAATTTTTTTCCTTCCGGCTGGCATTTCATCGATTACAGAGACATCCATCTCTCCAAAAACTGTAATCGCAAGAGTCCGTGGAATTGGTGTTGCAGTCATAAAGAGCACATCAGGATTTTCTCCTTTTTCCCGCAATACCCTGCGTTGTTCAACACCAAAGCGATGCTGTTCATCTGTAATTACCAGGCCAAGCCTATGGAAATTAACTTCATCTTGAATTAGTGCATGAGTACCAACTAAAATATGAACTTCACCCGCTTTAAGCTGCTCGAGGATTTCTCTTCTTCGTTTACCCTTAACAGAGCTTGATAGCAGTTGAATATTTAACCCGTACTCGGAAAATAACTCCATTAATGAATGTGAATGCTGTTCTGCTAAAATTTCTGTTGGAACCATTAATGCTCCCTGATATCCAGAAAGGATTGTGGCATATAATGAAATAGCAGCAACAACCGTCTTGCCTGAACCAACATCACCTTGTAGCAAGCGATTCATTCGATATGGGGAGCGGAGATCATTAATTATTTCAGTGACAACCCGATTTTGGGCATTTGTTAAAGGAAATGGCAGTCCATTCATGAATCCTTCTAATTTTTCTATCTGAATGTCCATTGCTGAACCCATCGTTTGTTCCCGTTCAAATTTCCTAAGTGCCTGCATTTTTAGTTGGAAAAGTAGAAACTCCTCATATACAAAGCGTCTTCTAGCCTGTTTTAAATCTTGATGACTTAATGGATGATGCATGATTTTAATAGCATCCTTCTTAGGTAAAAGCTTGTATGTGGTTAATAATTGTTCCGGGAGATTGTCCTCAATTTGATCACCAAACTGCCCAAGGGCAAGTGCCATAAACCGCTTTATTCCTTTAGCAGTGATCTTTCCTTTTGTTGAATAAACCGGTTCAATCCGATTGTCATTCGTCATTGGACCAAAAACTATCTCACTAACGGTAATTGTTTGACGATGTTGATCCCATTTTCCGGAAATCGTAATAGTATCATTTAATGATATTTTATTCTTATAATATGGCCGATTAAAGCAGGTCGCTGTAATAAGATAACGACCAACTAAGACCCTAAAAGTTAAGCGCGAACGCTTACGATTGTAATAGGTTAATAGTGGTTCACTATGAACTTTTCCCTCAATCGTTATTTTCTCCTCATGCTTAACTTCTGCTAGGTCTCTAAGACTATAGTCTTCAAATCGATATGGGAAGTACAATAGTAGGTCAAGAATGGAATAGATGTGCATCTCGTTAAGCTGTAATCCTGTCTCCTCGCCGATTCCTTTTATTTCAGTGACAGGTTGTTGAAGTTGACTATTCACTTTTGTTTAGCGAAATCCCAAAGATCTTTGCTTCAAGAGCACGACCAGTTGGAGTTGCCGCTAGTCCTCCCTGTGCTGTTTCTTTTAGTGCCGTTGGCATTGTCTGACCTATTCTGTACATCGCATCGATTACCTCATCACATGGGATCCGACTTGTAACTCCTGCTAATGCCATATCTGCAGCAACCATAGCATTCGCTGCTCCCATCGCATTCCTCTTAACACATGGTACCTCGACAAGTCCTGCCACAGGGTCACATACTAGTCCAAGCATATTCTTTAAAGTAATCGCCATTGCTTCTGCAGATTGCTGTGGAGTACCGCCTGCCATCTCAACTATTGCAGCAGCAGCCATTCCAGCAGCAGATCCAACCTCAGCTTGACAGCCTCCAGCAGCACCAGAAATAGATGCATTGTTCGCAACAACAAATCCAAATGCGCCAGCGGTAAATAAAAATTCAACCATTTGCTCTTTTGTTGGATTCAATTTTTCTTTCACAGCAAATAAAGTGCCTGGTACAACACCTGCAGAGCCTGCAGTTGGTGTCGCGCAAATTGTTCCCATTGCTGCATTAACTTCATTAGTCGCTACAGCCTTGCTAACAGCGTCCAGGACTGTTTTACCCGTTAAAAAGTTTCCTTTATTTATATAATCCTGTAGAAGAACAGCATCTCCGCCTGTTAAACCTGAAAGTGACGATACTCCAGACAATCCTCTTTCAACAGCTTTTTCCATCACTTCAAGATTTCGTTCCATTTGTGAGATGATTTCTTCACGAGTTTTACCAGTTACTTCAACCTCTTGTTCAATCATCACTTCTGCTATTTTCATATTTTTAGAAGTAGCAAGTTCTACTAACTCAGCAACATTACGAAACATAAAAAATCCTCCTGTCGATTAAACTTGTATCCAATTAACAGTGAACTTAGTCGACAATTTTAGCTACCTTAATAATATTAGGTAAAGTAGATAATTCATCTAATATTGGTCCTTCGATATTTTGATCCACCTCAATGGTCATTAGCGCTTGCATCCCTTTTTCTTTTCGAGCCACTTCCATATGCCCAATGTTGATCGCATATTTTGCAAGCACGTTTGCAACACCTGCAATCGCACCATAACGGTCATTGTGAACAACAAGAATTGCCGGATGATTACCTGATAAGCGCAATTTAAACCCATTTAATTCAGTAATCTCAATTTTACCGCCACCAATGGAAATACCTACAAGCTCTAGTTCACCTTCATCATCACCAATCAATACTCTGGCTGTATTAGGATGTTCAGGAACAGCATCTTCTTCAATGAACTTTATCTGAATGCCTGCTTCTTTGGCGATATCCAATGAAATTTTAATTCTTTCATCAAATGTGTCAAAATCAAGAAGACCGCCAATAATTGCTACATCCGTTCCATGGCCTTTATATGTTTCTGCAAATGATCCATAGAAGGAGATGTTTGCCCATTTTGGTTCACGACCAAACAAGCTTCTTGCAACCCTGCCAATACGAGCTGCCCCAGCTGTATGTGAGCTTGATGGGCCAATCATAACCGGACCAATAATATCAAAAACACTTCTATATTTCATATTATCTCCTCCTTACATACTATAGAATTATGGAGTTAGGTCAAACTATGTTCCTACATATTACTCTATTTCTCTAAAACTATTTTAGCTACAGGAAATTGTCCCCATACATTGAAATAGAAGGGATAAATCCCTTCTATTTTATAACTTATTCAACTGAGAAAATAAATGCGTAAAGCGGTTGGTCACCATTATGCACTTCAACTTCGATATCTTCAAATTCGCCTTCAAGATATTCTACAATTGCATTCACATCATCTTCTGAGGCATCTTGTCCATGTATGATGGTAACAATTTCATCCTCATCAGCAGATATAATTTTTGCTAATAGATCTTTTGCTGCTTTCAGCTTATTTTTGTCTGTAACAACAATTTTACCCTCTGCAATCCCCATGAAATCATCTTTTGAAATATCAATTCCATCTATATTTGTATCACGGACAGCATAAGTGATTTGACCCGTTTTGACATTACTTAATGCATCAGTCATGGACGTTTGATTTGCTTCCAACTCTCCAGATGGATTAAATGCAAGTAATGCAGACATTCCTTGTGGCACTGTTCTTGATGGAACAACGACAACATTTCCTTCAACAACAGATGCTGCTTGTTCAGCTGCCATAATAATATTTTTGTTATTAGGTAGAAGGATGAAGTTCTCTGCATGTACTGATTCCATTGCCTTTACAAAATCTTCAGTACTTGGATTCATCGTTTGTCCACCCTCGATAACTACATGAGCACCGATACTCTTGAATAATTCCGTGATTCCTGACCCCATTGCCACGGTGATTATTGCATATTTTTCTTTTTCTTTACTACTTTTAACTCGTGCAGGTGATTGTGTTTCATCTTCATTTAGAATAGCAGTATGCTGTTCTCTCATGTTTTCGATCTTCATTTTAATTAAGCTTCCATACCGTTGTCCATATGATAATACTTCACCCGGTTGTTCGGAATGTATATGTACTTTTACGATATCATCGTCTGAAATAACTAATAATGAATCACCATATCTGCTTAAATCATTGCGAAACTGTTCTTCAGCAAATGGATGATTACTAATTTTCTCTGCTTCAAATTTCACCATGAATTCTGTACAGTAACCAAACACGATATCCTCTGTATTCATATGACTTTGAACACTTTTATGATGTTCTGCATTAACAAGCTCGTTCATTGATGGTGATGAAATGGACATATTATCAATTGTTTCACCTTTTAATTCTGAAAGGAAACCTTCATAAACAAGTAATAATCCTTGACCACCACTGTCTACAACTCCAACCTCTTTAAGTACTGGAAGTAGATCAGGTGTACGATTCAATGAAGCTTTTGCCTCTTTCACTAATTCTTCCATCACGATAATGATGTTTGTTTCATTTTTTGCCACCTCAACCGCACGCTTAGCAGCATCCTTAGCAACTGTTAGAATCGTACCTTCAACAGGTTTCATAACTGCTTTATAAGCTGTTTCTACACCATTTTCAAATGCATGAGCAACTTCAGCAGCAGTTAAAGTTTCCTTTTGCTCAATTGCTTTAGAAAAACCTCTAAAAAGTTGAGAAAGGATAACTCCAGAGTTACCTCGTGCACCCATTAATAATCCGCGCGCTAGGGATGCACCTACCTTTCCGATATGTGGGGTAACATTATTTTTTACTTCCTTTGCACCAGATGTCATGGAAAGATTCATGTTCGTTCCTGTATCACCATCTGGTACAGGGAAAACGTTAAGTGCATCTACCATCTTTGCGTTATTAGATAAGTGAGTAGCACCTAATAACACCATTTTTGCAAAACGTTTTCCATCTAATGTAGTAATTGACACTCAAAGTTCCTCCTTCTTATGGGTTCGTTACACGAACTCCTTGCACGTAAATATTAACCGAACTGACAGCAAGTCCTACTGTTTGGTCTAATGTATATTTCACCTTTGATTGAACATTGTGGGCAACCTCAGAAATTTTCGTGCCATAACTTACAATTATGTACATGTCGATATGTACTTCGCCATTTTCTTGACGAACAACAATACCACGGGCAAAATTTTCTTTTCGTAAAAGCTCAGTAATGCCATCTTTAATTTGCTTTCGAGACGCCATTCCAACTATTCCATAACAATCGATAGCAGCTCCCCCAGCAACTGTTGCAATTACATCATTTGATATATCAATTTGTCCGTATTTCGTTTTTAATTCGATGGACATATCAGTTCCCCCTTTATAATTGTTCACCTTGGCTACAGTCATTTTACTATAACATCACAGATTTTTAAAGTAATTCATGAGGTAGGCTAATGTATTCATTACCTTTTATTATATAGCTTTACTGAAATTCTATGTCTTGACAAGTATTTTTACATAATCAAATACGCCTTGGCGTATTTGCGCCCAGATTTTTCGAGCTTGATCGAAAAACGTCCATTGAAAATCTGTGGCATCCGCCGGAGGCTTTAACATTATTCTGAGGGGCACCCCAGAATAATGTTAAACCCACGTTAAGAAGTATTGCAATATCCCATTTTGTATGATAAATTATATAAGTATTTCTATGAAGAAAGCGATATGTATGACTGTTGCTGTGCAAGTTAGGAGGGAAATAGAATGGCACGTAAATGTGTAATCACAGGTAGAAAAACTACTACTGGTAATGCTCGTTCCCATGCAATGAACGCTTCAAAACGTAAATGGGGAGCTAACTTACAAAAAGTTCGTATTTTAGTTGACGGTAAACCAAAACGCGTATATGTTTCTGCAAGAGCATTAAAATCTGGTAAAGTAGAACGCGTGTAATAAGAAAAGCGTAAGGTGCCCGCCTATCGGGACAAGCATAAGACAAGCGCTGACAGAAGGAGCTTCTTACCTTCCAAAGCGATTGGCTTATAGCTTATGCCGATGGCGCATGGAGCCATACAATAAAGAAGACCTTTAGCTCTTACAAACATGTAAGAGCTATAATTTTTGCCACAAAAAAAGGCACCTAAGGGCGGTGCCTCTTTGGACTAACCTAAAATAGTGAGACAATATAAAACACCTCCAAAATGGCAATACTTGAGATAAGTATTGTGACAT
>NZ_JBPFDQ010000058.1:0-32120 GCF_059415045.1 Ferdinandcohnia sp. SAFN-114
GACACGTCCTTATAAATGATGATTGTATTATATAATAAAATCTCATTTTACGTTGTCCACTATTAAGACTAACCTCATACCCCCGCTTTTCCGTCTCTACTTTGTCCGAAGTTAGCACGGCTTCGGACATACCCCCGCTTTTCCGTCTCTACTTTGTCCGAAGTTAGCACGGCTTCGGACATACCCCCGCTTTTCCGACTCTTCCTTGTCCGAAGTTAGAACGACTTCAGACACTTTCCTGCTTTTCCGCTTCTTCCCTGTCCGAAGTTAGAACGACTTCATACACTTTCCTGCCTTTTCTGCGACTCCTTGTCCGAAGTTGACACGACTTCAGACACTTTCCTGCTTTTCCGACTCTTCCTTGTCTGAAGTTAGCACGACTTCAGACACTTTCCTGCTTTTCCGACTCTTCCTTGTCCGAAGTTGACACGACTTCGGACACTAGCCTGCTTTTCCGAACCTTCCTTGTCCGAAGTTAACATTGCTTCGGACTCTATCCTGCTTTTCCGAACCTTCCTTGTCCGAAGTTAACATTGCTTCGGACTCTATCCTGCCCTTTCTGCAACTCTTTGTCCGAAGTTGACACGACTTCGGACACTATCCCGCTTTTCTGCCTCTTCCTTGTCCGAAGTTAGCACGACTTTGGACACAATCGCACCCTTTCTGCGACTCCTTGTCCGAAGTTAGCACAGCTTCACACACCCCCACCTTTCCGCCTCTTCCTTGTCCGAAGTTAGCATGACTTCAGACACTATCCCACTTTTCCGCCTCTTTCTAATAAGAGCTTTCAATCCCTCTATATCAAGGAATAATCAAAAGCATCTTCTGTGAGATGAATCACATTACGCTATCTATAATAATGCTATATTAATATTGAGGTTAGATAATAAGCACTCAGAAGTGTCCGATTTTTTCCTCACTAATTCTTAGATTATTTTATTCTTCTCATCAACAGAGATTATTTATAGGAGGTTTTTCTATGTCTGCTGAAAAATTGTCTGAATTAATAAGTCCTGAAGCTGTCATTAATTTTGAAACTGGTGCGATTAAAGCAAGCACTTTGGATTCAATTATTAATCTTTTACCATTTGAAATGGGTTTTTGCGATGCGGACGATATTTTCCGCTGGTATTCAAATAACCCTGACCGGGTGCATCGTCGTCGTAAAGAGGCGATTGGCCGCCATGTGCTTGAGCTTCATCCGAAAGTCGCTCACCACGTTGAGAAATTATTGAATGATTTCAGATCCGGAACGCGCGATGAATGGGAATTTTGGTTCCCTAAACGTTCAGGTGAAGAAACTGGTCAAATCTATCAAAAATTCATGGCAGTACGTGATGAAAATGGCAAATATCTTGGATGCATGGATGTAACCGTTAATATTGACCTTTTCCAAGGAAAAGAAGGTAAACATACCCCAGAAACTATTGACGAATTTATCGTCGTCAAGCCTGAGTAAATAATTTCAGAAACTACTGAAAAACACATTGAATCCCCAGTTCAATGTGTTTTTTTGGTACAAATTTATCGCTCCTATTATACTTAAAACACTATTAAGGCCATGCCGCAGACCTCAGTAAACAGCACCATGTTTTGGTATTTATAAATTTACAAGTAAATTTATATACAGTTACTTCCGTCCATCGAAAATCATTGCATTTCCTAAAACCTTTTTACCCAATAAGAGCTTAGGCAATTTAATTTCTTCAGCAAGTTTGGAACTATTCAAATCGGATATGCCATGTTTCTTTATGTTATTTATGAGCTCTTTTTCATCACCAAATATATTTTCATCCATAAATAAATCTAAGAAAACAAATACGCCACCTGGTTTTAATACTCTTAATGCCTCTTTAATAACTTCAGTTTTATCTCTTCTATCTTTTACTTCATGAAATGTTAAACAACTTACAACTATATCAAATTCATCATCATTAAAAGGGAGTTCTGAAGCACTTGCTTTCAAAAAATGAATCCTCTCATTGACTCCTTCTATTTCAGCATTTTGTTGGCATTGGGCTTTCGAATATTCCCAATTCTCACCCCAATAATCAATTCCAGTTAAAACAGAATTAGGAAAGGTCTTTGCCAATTTAATAATCAATGAGCCGCTTCCCGTACCAATATCAAGTATTTTTCCTTCTCCATCCCAAATCACTCTGGCAACGATTAGATCATGGATTTTTGACTGATAATTACCCCCAAATGTTGCAAATTGATAAACAGAATAAGAAAGTAAAAACGCTATATAAATAAAAGGCAACGATAAGAACCCTGACAGAACTCGAAGATATAAATTAATAGGTAATAATGTAACTATAAGGAGGATGACTGAAATAACCAAGAATATCAGTAGCTTGCGAATTCGTATCCAAGTTTGATATTTAGCTCTTGCTTTCAAGTTATCAGCCGCCTCATAATCTATTTTTTGTCCGAGAGATGAATTACACCACTTCTACTTCGCAACAACACCCATTGTTTCATAGCTTCATTTTTCTCACTAAAAGCTGGCGAGTACGGTTCAAGATTAATACCTTATACTTGTTGAAGAGAAGGAGTAATAGGTAAGTTAATATTAATGGTGGTACCCTTGTTTATCTGACTAGATATATTCATCGTTCCACCATGATTTTCAATAATTCGAAAGCTTACCATTAATCCTAATCCTGTGCCATTTTCTTTGGTCGAGAAGAAGGGTTCTCCTAAATTAGGAATTTTCTCCTCTTCTATCCCTATTCCTTCATCTATAATTTGGATATTGACCATCTCATTATTTTCAACCTGTACGATTACATGAATGCTTCCGCCTTGAGGCATTGCTTCAATCGCATTTTTTACAATATTAATAAATACTTGCTTTAATTGATTTTGTTCACACTGTATGCATGGTATTTCTTTATCAAATTCAAGTTGGAATTGTATATTTTTTAATAATGCCTGTGGCATCAGTAATGAAATACTACTCTGTAATAGCTGTTTAATATCTATATACTCATACTTTGTTGCTTGTGGTTTTGAAAGAATAAGAAATTCACTGACTATAAGGTTAATCCGATCTAACTCGGTTAACATAACATCTACATACTGTTTATCGATGTTCGACTTATATAATTGAACAAACCCTTTAAGTGTTGTTAATGGATTTCTAATTTCATGAGCTACTCCTGCAGCTAGTTGACCGACAACTGATAATTTATCAGACCTTCTTATCATTTCCTCAGTTAATATGGCTTCTGTCATATCTTTTGCAATTTCATAAATACCAATTAGCTGATTATCGATAATAATTGGAATCATTCTTAAATTAACGACTCTTTCACTGCCATCCTCATGAATCATCGATACCGTACATTCCTGTTGTGTTCCTTCATTTACATATTGAAAATATTTCCTGTGCAAATCTATGTATTTTGGAACAAAGACAGATTCCCACTCCTTTTCTTTGAGACTCTCAATAGAGTAACCTAATAGTTCCTCTGCAGCTTCGTTAGCCTCAATTAATTTCCCCTCTAAATTAAATGTAAAAATGGCATCGGAATTATGAACAAATAATGACTTAAACCGTTGTTCGGTTTCTTCCAAACGTTTTTCTAATAGTTTATGATTTTGTTCTTGGCTAAATTTAAGTAATTCTTCTACTTTTTTACGCTTATCAATATCAATATCAATTCCATTCAACTTTACAAGTGTTCCATGCGAGTCCAATATGGGCTTAACACGCTTTTGAATCCACTTTAATTCACCATTTGGGAGTTGAATTCGATATTCACCTAATCCACTTTCCCCGTTGTAGACTTTTCGCTCTATTTCTTTTACAATGTCCATGTCTTCGTTATAAATATGTTCTTTCCATAAATTCGGGTTTTTTCTAAATTCATGAGCTTCATATCCATATAACTCACTAATTTTCTTTGATACCATCGTGTGGTTCGTTCGAAGATTAATTGAATAAATCACAGCATCAACACTATCAAAAAGTTCGACGATTTCTTTATCCTTTCTCTCCAATTCCTTAGCATAATATTTCGCTTTATCAACTTGTAAACCAACCCACCACACAGGGAATATAGAAATGAATGTCAAAATCCATTCAATTGGTGGCAAATACCCTAGTGATAGATAAACATTTATTTTAAAAATTGTTGTGGTAATAATCAAAATAGAAATTGATAATATTCTCCATCTATACTTCATTCCCTAAACTCCTTAATTTCCAACTATTATGGTCTAATGACCACTTTTGCACTCTAAATTCTTTCGTAATAGTACAGTACATATATTACCATAGTACTTTTTACTATTTCTTATTAAATTTTGGAAACAAGTTGGAAAAGTAGGATAACATACCCTTGAAACGATTGAGGAATTTATAGCTACAATCTTCGACCGCTCATACATTGTAAAACCGGAAGTTCTTTCTCCGGTGTTAAAGAGTTTCTAATAGATTAATGGGTAACAATAAAAATTGATAATTAAAGGGAGGAATTTTTTATGAGATTTCGAGCAACTATCCAACTAAGCAGAAAAACCGCAACAGGTATTCCAGTTCCGGAGGATGTTGTAGCAAGCCTCGGGTCTAGCAAGAAACCGGCAGTAATCGTTACAATCGGAGAATACAGCTACAATAGTACGATTGGTTCAATGGGGGGACAATTCATGATTCCACTCAGTGCAGAGCATCGTAAAGGTGCTGGTGTCGGAGCAGGTGACGAAGTTGATGTTGGCATTGAACTAGACACTAAGCCTCGGGAACTTGTTGTGCCTGCAGATTTCTCAGAAGCACTTGAGCAAGAGACTGAAGCAAAACATTTTTTCGACGGTTTATCCTACAGCAACAAACGGAGATTTGTTCTTTCGATTGAGGGTGCTAAGACAGCTGAGACTCGCCAGCGTCGGATTGAGAAAGCAGTCAATACATTAAAAGAAGGTCGGACACAGTAATCAAATCATGGTTTATAATAGCACATTCAAAGGGACTGATTTGACAAATTCAAGTCCCTTTAATTAACTTTATTCTTCTCCCAAGAATCTCCAATCATGGTAACAGTAAACTCTGTTCCTACCCCGAACTCGCTCTGTACTCTAATATCACCTTCGTGCAAATCAATTATTTTTTTGACGATGGAAAGACCGAGCCCATTTCCTCCGGCTATCCGATTTCTAGATTGATCTGCCTTATAAAAACGTTCAAAAATATGCATGAGTGAATCTTTTTCCATGCCTATTCCTGTATCCCGGATTTTTACGATGATGCTGTCTTCTCCTGATTTACATGCAACGACTGATATGGTACCTCCTTGTGGCGTAAATTTTATACTATTATGAAGCAAATTAATCCATACTTGGTCCATGAGCTCTTCATCCGCTGTAATTGTTAGGTGATCAAGTGAAATATCCATGTTAATTTTTTTCTCTGTCCACTGAGGTTCGCTCGCCAGTATATTCCGGCGAAGTTGATAATCAAGCCGATAACTTTTTCGATCAAGTGATAGATGCTCGGACTCTAAAGAGGTGAGTTTCAGAAGATTTTCGCTTAATTTGGAAAGTCGAATGCACTCCGTTTCAATAATCTCTAAGTAATGTCTGCGTTCCTCCGGTTCCAAGTCTTCATTCTTTAATGCATGGGCAAAGCCAATGATAGAAGTAAGGGGAGATTGAATTTCATGGGAAACATTCGAGATAAACTCTTGTCGCATTTCCTCCACTTCTCCCAGTTTCGTTGCCATTAATTTAATGTTTTCCACAATTTGATAATAGGGATGATGCTTATCCTGTTCGCGAAACTGGTTTGAATAAAATGAAAGATCCACATTAAAGTTTCCTTCTGAAATCATCTTCATGGCTTGTAAGATCGGATGTAAGTATTGATTTTGTTTAGATCTAACCCATGGATTTCTTGTAAGTAACAACATTAGGCAAAAAAACAAGGTAAAGCCCACGAACGAGTTAATGAGCAGGCTAAGATATTCATTAGGAACATATTGGATTTTCTTAAATAATTTTGTCGTCAGCCAGTACGCACAGGACCACGCCAATAAAAGACTTCCCACAACCGCAAGAATTCCACCGATTCGCTTTACATAGTTAAGTCTCTTCAACCTACTACCTCCAGACGATATCCTAAACCACGAATTGTTGTGATTTTAAATGGGCAATCTTCTTGTGAAAACCGTTGGCGTAGCCGTTTAATATGAACATCAACCGTTCGTTCATCTCCCTCATAATCAAAGCCCCAAATATCCTCGATTAATTGTTCTCTTGAAAACGTTTTTTGCTGATGGGTGGCGAGCTTAAACAATAGTTCAAATTCTTTCAATGGCAAGGTAATCCGCTCCGCCCCTACCAAAACGGAATAGGATGAACGATCAATGACCACATTTCCAATCGTAATTTGATTGGCCAAGGTCACTTGATACCGTTTAAGTAGAACTTTTACTCGTGCCACTAGCTCAGCTACATCAAAAGGTTTGACCAAATAATCATCAGCACCGAGATTAAAGCCTTTTACTTTTTGTGCCGTTTCCCCTTTTGCCGTTAACATTAGTATAGGAACAGTATCCGAGTAATACCTTCGAATCTCCTTGCAAAATGACCATCCGTCCATATTTGGCATCATAATATCGAGAATAATCAAATCAATTCTTTCTGCTTCCAGTAATGAAAGTGCATCCTTACCATCGGTTGCTTCTTCAATGGAGAACCCTTCTTTCGAAAGAATGACACAAATTAATTCTCTAATATGTGAATCATCATCTACCACTAATATTTTTGCCATAGAATCAATCCTTTTATAAAATTGAAAGGAACCTCCAATGCCACTACGATTCCATCAGTGTCTTTTTTATACTACAATATTTCGAGCATTATTTACTACGCACGACGCATGTAGGCTCGAACTGTAATTGGTGCAAAAACTGCTAAAATTATAGCAGCCCCAGTAAGTGAAATAGCGAGATCCCAGCCCAGGGTTCCAGAATTCGTCAAATCTCTGACGGCCGTGACGAGATGGGAAATTGGATTAATATTCACGAACCATTGTAACCAGTTCGGCATTGTATCCGCTGGAACAAATGCATTCGAAAGAAAGGTTAATGGAAAGAGGACTAACATCGAAATCCCTTGTACACTCGAAGCAGAACGAGCAATCACTCCAAAAAAGGCGAAGATCCAACTAATTGCCCATGAACACGCAATGACAAGTAGTTCAGCAATAATAACAGCACCTAGTCCTCCCTCAGGACGATAGCCTAATATAAATCCCATTGAAAATGTAAGTACTGTTGCAATTGTATAACGGATTGTATCCGCAAGCAAAGCTCCTGCTAACGGTGCAATCCTAGCAATCGGTAATGACTTAAAGCGGTCAAATACCCCTTTATCCATATCCTCTCGTAATTGCGTACCTGTGACGATTGAAGTCGTGATTACCGTCTGAACAAGAATCCCTGGGATAATAATAGGCAAATAATTTTGCACATTGCCGGCAATCGCCCCACCAAAAATATAGGTAAACATTAGCGTAAAAATAATCGGCTGGAATGTAACATCAAATAGTTGTTCCGGTGTTCGACGGACTTTCAGTAACCCACGATAAGCCATAGTGAATGAATTTCGCACTGCCTGTTTGAAGCTAGCTTTATTCCGTAGCTGAATATTGGAAATGGACATAGTTGATTGTTTCTTCATAGAATATCCCCCTTCTTTTTCTGATTTGGATTAGCTTGGCTGTTTTTATTGCCTTCAGCTGTAATGTTCAAAAAGACCTCATCTAAAGATGGTTTCTGCACACTTAGCTCAGCCAATTTGATGTCTGCTTCCCGAAGAGCGACTAACAGATCCGTAACTCTATCCGCAGCTGCCATAGGTGCAGTAATCATACCTCCTTCTGGTGATACTGCTGATTGTACGTGTAAAACTTGTTCCACAATTATTCGAGCATTTGGGATATCCTGAGTATGTTGAATACTTAAATGCAAAGAGGAAGTTCCAATCGATTCTTTTAGTTCATTGACAGTACCTTCTGCCACTACACTTCCATGATCGATGACAGCAACTCGATCTGCTAGTTCATCTGCTTCTTGTAGATACTGAGTCGTTAACAACACGGTTGACCCAGATTTTACTAACCGGCGAATTGTATCCCACATTTGATTACGTGTTCGCGGGTCTAGTCCTGTAGTCGGTTCGTCTAGGAAAATGAGTGGTGGTTGTGCAATTAAACTTGCGGCTAAATCCAGTCGTCTACGCATTCCCCCTGAGAAATTTTTCAATGGACGTTTGGCAGCATCCATTAATCCAAATTCCTCAAGTAACTCAGTTGCTTTACGTTTTGCCTCCAGACGACTAAGCCCCAGTAATCGGGAAAAAATGATGAGGTTCTCTGTTGCACTTAGTGACTCATCCACTGAAGCATACTGGCCCGTAACGCCAATTAACTGACGGACTATTTGTGAATCCTTCACTACATCATATCCAAAAATCTTTGCTGATCCCGAATCAGCTCTAAGTAATGTTGCCAGCATACGAATCGTTGTCGTCTTGCCCGCGCCATTTGGTCCCAATACACCGTAAATGGAACCAGTCGGCACTACCAAATCCACCCCGTCAACTGCTCGATGATCGCCAAAAGTTTTAATTAACCCTTTAGCCTCCACTGCATACTTCTCATTTGTTAAGTTCATACTATCCTTATTTCTCATGTGACCCTCCCTGTAATAAACCTTAACTATTGCTACTTTTGTAATCACTCATCTTTCGATTACTATTGGATTATAGTCGCCTTTTATGAACTGAATATGAACAAAAAAAGGAGGAATCTCAATTAGTGGCTGAGACACCTCCTTTTTTAAAAAATTAATCTGTTATAAAAACCTCATTTACTTGTGGTACGGTTCATTCCTAATGATCCGAAACGCTCTATACACCTGCTCCACTAATATCAATCTCATTAATTGATGCGGAAAGGTCATCTTTGAAAAAGACAATGTATCATTTGCTCGCTTCATTACGTCCTTGCTTAGGCCTAGAGAACCACCGATGACAAAGGCAACTTTGCTTTTTCCATAGGTTGCTAGGTTTTCAATATCGGCCGCCAGCTGTTCGGATGATTTCATCTTTCCTTCAATTGCCAAGGCAATCACATGAGTATCATCCGATACTTTTGAAAGTATCCGCTCTCCCTCTTTTTGTTTCACCTGCTCCATTTCTGATTCACTCAAATTTTCCGGTGCCTTTTCATCAGCAAGTTCAATAATATCAACCTTGGCATAGGCCGTTAATCGTTTTAAGTATTCATTGATCCCTTGGATCAAATATTTCTCTTTTAACTTTCCTATTGTTACGATTGTGATGTTCACACTTATCCCCACTTCGCTCACATTTTACAAACACACTATCCACAGAAGTTATCCACATATCCACATTTTCTATCCACATCTTGTATGAGAATATTAGTTCCCTACAACATATACCGCCTTATTTTGACAAAATTCACAGGTTGTTGATAAGTTTTCGTCTTCAATTTTCGTCAAAATCGGCGCTACCTCATGTTCATCAACCACGATGTCCAATGCTAATTCAATATGTTCTTCACAACATTTAATCATTTTTTTGTCCTCCATCAAACTTACCCACATCCGACTGCGAATTATGGGTATAACTTTATCTTTTTTTCTTATCCACATGTTTTATCTTACCCATTTTAGCATATAATCTTATCCACAAAAAACAGGGGAAGTTTCTCTCCCCTGTTTTCTCTACAATGATTCTCTTGCCAATCGTACTGTCGCCTTTTGTTTTTCTCCGCCTCGGTAGAATGTGACCTCCATTGTGTCTCCTACTGACTTTTCATTATATAAATGCTTTCGCAACTCAATTAGTGAGGTGATTTTTTCACCATCTAGTTCTACAATCACATCAAGTTCCCTTAATCCTGCTTGTGATGCGGGTGTATTTCGCAGTACTTCTAAAACTGCCACTCCCTCTGTTACGTCATTTGGAAGATGTAAGGTTTGCATTCGATGATAGGAGGAAATTTCACTTAAACTCTTAAGTTGTCCAACTCCTAAAAAAGGACGATTAACCTCACCATACACTTCAAGATCTTCAATAATCGGCTTTGCACTCGTAATTGGAATCGAAAGGCCAATTCCTTCAACGGCCTCCTGTGCAATTTTCATGGAATTAATTCCTATTACTTCTCCCTTGATATTTACAAGCGCTCCCCCACTATTTCCTGGATTAATCGCAGCATCTGTTTGCATGACATCAGCATTCCAATCAGGTACTCCATCCTGATTAATATCAACAGGAATCGTCCGGTTTAAGCCTGAAATAATTCCTTGTGTGACTGACCCAGAAAACTCAAGTCCCAACGGGTTTCCAATCGCAATGACAGGTTCACCAAGATTAATGTTATCGGAATTTCCAAATTGAGCAACCTTTTTAATATGGCTTCCATCAATCTCGATTACAGCCAAATCCGTCCAAATATCACTTCCAAGCACTCTTCCCTTCACCCTTGCCCCATCACTAAGACTTACCTCAATATCCGAAGCGCCTTCAATTACATGATGGTTTGTGACGACAAAAGCTTTACCGTCCCCTTTTTTATAGATAACGCCAGATCCCGTTCCCGCTGTCATCGATTCCTCTGTCCAGAAATTCGTTTGTTGTAGATTGACAATACCTACAACAGCCTCACTTACTTTATTGACCGCACTGGTAATCTCGGTAGTTACGTTCACGTTGATATTTTGTTGGACACTTTCTCCTGTTACTGGTGCTTTTTCCTCCACCTCATCAAGCCCATTTACCTCTTCAGGGGTCGCATTCTCTTCACTTGGAAGTAAATGATACTTGGATAAGGTCGGTAAAAGAGCTATTACAAGGAGTGCCCCAATAACAGCACCGACTAACGCTGAGAAAAACCAACTGCCTCGGTTACCTTTCCTTCTTTGTTGCCTTTGGTTTAGATAATCCTGATCATAGTACCCCATTACATGATTTCTCCTTTTTACACTCTTTCTATTAATTTTACCCATATTTTATGCAATTCATGATTTTGTCCCACAACGACAAAAGACAGGAGTCACTTGCCCCTGCCTTTTTCTTTAAGCGCTTTTCCGTTCCATTAAATTGATTCCGATCCCGATTAACACGACTCCCATTAACGTCAGAATACTGATTGGATATAGTAATTCACTCATTGGTGCTCCATAAATGGTGGCGGCTTTTAAGCCTTCCATCGCATGTTTAATTGGCACAAAGTCTGACACCTTTAACAAGAAGTCTGAGCTTACAATTTCTAATGGCCAATAAGCCCCACCCAGCATCGATAAGCATACTGATATCAGTGAAATAATCGCGTTGAATTGTTGAGTGCTTTTAACAACGCTGACTAAAAATAACGATAGTGCGACAATTGAGAACACGTATGGGATTAACACAATTAATGTTTTTCCAAATCCCCCGTAAAAGTCTACCCCGACGGCATACCGGAACACTATAAAGATAAGTGCAACCTGAAAATATCCCATTAGGAAACTATAAACTAAATTGCCGGCGTACATCTCCCATTTCTTTAAAGGGGATAAAATCATGCGGTCCCAAACTCCCCATGTTCTCTCTTGTAAGATGTTGTGAACATTATAAGAGATAGTGTAAATGACAAAAAACAAGGTAAATCCAAAAATCGTCTGCAGTTGGTTATCAATAATCACAGCATCATCGCTACGAAATGACGCAGCTTGAATCTTAAATAACGGGTTCTCTTCCTTTTCGTTTAATTCTTCAATAATGGCATCTGAGTCGATATAAGAATTTGTTGCTGTTGCCTCTTTAATCTTCTCTTCCATTAAAATATCGCTATAAAAAGTCTGAAGATAGCTATCTATTATATGAAGGTTTGAAGTCTCCGTCACAATGACAATTGTGTAAGATTCCTTTTCTAGCTTCACAGCAGCCTCTGCATCACCTTCACTGACCATTTTCTTTGCCTCATCTTCAGTCATTCGTATAAATTCAAACGCCTCTGTCTTATTTAGTTCTTTCCATAATCCCGTTTCTTCAATATTTTCAATATCTGTATAAATAGGTACTTTAATATTTGAATAATTTGCGGCACCTAATAACAAAGCAAACACAATACTCATTACGGTCATGCCAATCATAAGCATTGGCTTTCTTAAAAATAATTTAAACTTTGCCTGTAAAATACTTATCATATGGCATCACCTCTTTTCGGAAAGCTAAAAACAGCTGCAGTCAGCATTATCAAACCAAAGCCCACTAAATAAAAAAGATGATGAGCAATAGCCGATAGCTCCACACCTTGAAGCAATTGTAATAAGGAGGACATTCCTGCACCATTTGGCGTAAGATTCCCCAACATACCGATAACAGAAGAAGTTTCAGCAATCGGTGTAAAGCTTCCACCTAAAAAGGCAAAGATGGACACCATTACATTTCCAAAAAAGTTTGATACGCCTTCTGAGTCTATTCGGTAGTTTAATGCGGTCAACAATGCTCCGACTCCTCCTATCGCAAAGGATAGTGATAGGTTCACTAAGAAAAACCCGAAAAGATCTTTCCAAACCACACCAAATATGAGAGAAGTAACTCCATATAAAATCGCTTGCTGGATTATCGCAATTACTATTACAGAGAAAAAGATGCCACCTAGATATGACCATCTTGACGTATTTGATAAAATAATTCGATTGAACACCTGTAACTGTTTTTCGCGATAGGCAGATGAGCCAATATGAGAGGCAATAAACATAATAAACATGACGCTCATACCGACGGAATAATATTGCAATGAATTAATTGGTTCACGCTCGGTAACAGTCTCTGTTTTTCCAATTTCCTTACTTTTTATATCTTCTAGCTGAACTCCAGCTTTCCCTATTACGGTCATGGAGGTAAGCTCTTTTTGGAAATTCATAAGGATATCCTCCACTATTTTTGGAGAAATCTGTTTTCCTTCATTTTTATAAAGGGTAATTGTCGCGGATGAAGGTTCATCAAGTAAGGCAGATGATAGAATATCATATGTGTAATGCGCTGGTATCTCAATCACAGCAGCGTAATGATCATCATTTTTAATTTCATCTAGTTTTTCAGCCTTAACTACCTCAAGTTCCACAATTTCTTTTAGTTCCTTACTACCAAACACATCATCTACTAATGTCTGAATTGGATGAAGTAGATTAGCGCTTTGGATAAGTGCTGTTTCTGCTTCCTCTGGCAATTCCTGTCCCTTTATCTCTTCAATAAATGCCTCTATCTCTTTTTGTTCATCACTATGTGTAATAAATGCCACTTTAGCCATGATCGGTTCTGCATCTCCCCCCATCACTCCACCTAAGGCAAAGCCTAGGATAGCAATAAGGACAAGCGGCATTAGAACTAGAACAAGTAACTCCTGGGGGTTCCTTAGTAACACCAATAAGTCTTTTTTTATAAATGGAATTATCATCCTCTCACCTCCTAATCTCTCAACGCTCTACCCGTCAGATGAAGAAATACGTCTTCAAGTGTTGGCGCTTTTACTTCTACTGATATCAATGCTGTACTCGTTTCCTCAGCGATCTGGGATATTTTTTGAAACAAATTGTACTCCTTTGGAACAATTACTGTTACATTACGGTCCAACACCTTTACTTGACGTATGGTTGGATCTGCTTCAAGTAATTGAATAAATTCTTCTTTTACCCGCTCAACCTGAATAGAAATCGTATTTTCAGAGGAAAGGATATTTTTTAACTCTTCCTTTGTACCTGAGGCGATAATATGACCTTTATCCATAATATAAATACGGTCACATAAGAATTCGACTTCTTCCATGTAATGACTTGTATATAATACGGTCATTCCACGTTCCTTATTGAGACGTTTTACCGCTTCTAAAATATAATTTCGAGATTGCGGGTCAATACCTACCGTTGGCTCATCCATAATAATAATTTCCGGATTATGAAGTAAAGCCACTCCAATATTTAACCTTCTTTTCATACCACCCGAAAATGTTTTAACTAGATCCTTTCTTCGGTCAGTTAGGCCAATTTGCTCTAGAACCTCTTCAATCCGCTTTTTTAACTCAGCACCTTTTAGCCTATAAATCTCTCCAAAAAACCGCAAATTTTCTTCAGCTGATAAATCCGTGTACAATGCGATTTCTTGAGGAACCACTCCTAAAATCTTACGGATATTCTGTGGATTCTTAATTGTACTTTCATTTAATAGCCTCACATCACCAGATGTTGGAACAACCAAAGATGAAAGCATAGAGATGGTGGTAGATTTTCCTGCTCCATTTGGACCAAGCAGACCCACAATCTCCCCTTTTTCTAAAAACATATTAATCCCCTGTGCAGCATACTTTTGTTTATATTTCTTCGATAAATCAATCACTTCTAACATACCGTCGCCTCCTTTATACATTAATCATAGACATTCAAGGCTTCTTACAGCACTATCTAACGTCACTTGTTTATGTTAAAAACATGACCTGAGTCATATCTGCATGAAAAAAGGGTCATCCACTGAAGTTAGGACAACCCTTGTCTGTTATGTAATATCGTTTTTCACTGCAAAAATAGCTAACTGAGTACGATCCCGAAGTTCTAATTTATGCAGGATTTGTGTGATGTGGTTTTTTACCGTTCCGACTGATAGAAATAAATCATCTGCAATTTCCTTATTTGTTTTTCCTTCCCCCACTAATTTTGTAATATCTAATTCTCGTGTAGATAAAGGCAATTCAAGTTTCTTCTCAACCTTGTGTAATAATCGCGGCATTACTTTCGCTGCAACTTCTTCATGAATCGTTAGACCCCCTTGAAAACAACTATAAACCGCATGGATTAGTGTATTCTGGTCTGATGTTTTCAGTAAAAAAGCATTTGCCCCGTATTTTAATGCCTGGATTGCGTATTCATCATCATTAAAGGTTGTGAGGATTAAAATCTTAGTATCGGGCCAACGTTCCTTGATCTTTCTAGTTGCTTCAAGTCCATTCATAACTGGCATCCGGATATCCATTAATACCACATCAATCACATGTGCCTCCATCTTCTTAATTGCTTCTTCTCCATTTTCGGCTTCAGCCACAACACGGATTTTCCCATCTTGCTCCAACATGAGTTTTAAGCCTTGCCTAACAATCGATTGGTCTTCTACAATTAACACATTCCACATGTCCGTTTCCCCTCCCTTACGTTTTTGCTAACGGAAGTATACCTTTAATGACAAATTCCTCATCCGTTTGATAGACTGATAGCATTCCCTCCAATTCCTCAACTCGCTTCCGCATATTTGACAGCCCGAATCCCTCTTTAAATGACTCCTTCTTATAGATTCGGTTTTTCATAACAAGTTCAATATTTCCGTCTGCTGTTTTTCCAAGCAGCACCTGAACTTCACGTGAGTGGGCATGGCGCATTGCATTCGTAAGTCCTTCCTGGATTACTCTATATAGCACGACACTTTGTTCATTTGTGAGCTGTTCGGACAAGATTCCTTGTTTTGTCGTCAGTTGGACCATAATATGACTTTCAGCCTCAAGTTTTTTGATTAGCTGTAAGATGGTTGCAATTCCTTCATGTTCCCGGTCCTTTAAAGTTCGTACTGCAAAACGTGTCTCTTCTAAGCTCTCTTTAGCCAATTCCTTTAAATCTTGATAATGTTCTGGACCTTGTTTAATTGATAAGACTTCCAACTGCATTAACAATGCTGTCAACTTATGCCCAACAGAATCATGGATGTCCCTTGCAATTTTGGTCCTCTCTTGATATCGTGCTTCCTCCTCCGCCACAAGGGCAACCCTCTTTAACTTTCGATATTCCCCAAGCAATTCTTCATAAAGGTTGCGTTGTTCCTCTTGCTTCGTCCAAAGTTCATTCACTTGAAGGGCAAGAAGGTAGAATAAGAGAAAGTAGACATAAACGGATAAATCACTTTTCATCCACATTAAGAAAGTCAATAAACTGGTCACCGTAAGAGCAACAAGTCCTTTAAATGGTTGACTTTCTAGTTGAATTGCAGCTAATAACACAACGTACAATAGTAATAAAAGTGTAAATGGATTGCCTGATTCAATAACTCCTTGCGTCAGTAGAAGTGTGGTTATCGCAACATATAAATAGACTGGCTTTGATGTGATTTTCAGGAAAAAATATAAGGTCATCACAACAGCACAAATCATAATTGAATAAGCTGTTGGAACTGGCCTTTCAAAAATGAAAAACAACACCCAAAGCACCATTAAACCTGCCGCTTGCAACATAAAAGATTTCATAGCATCCCTACTTTCATCCTATTTTCAAGTTACTAGAAAATTATGGGTGCGGCAAGTGTTTTTCTTCGAAAAGTGCAACCGCCTTGAAAGTGGAACATCGACTAACTACTGCCACTTCCTGTGGCAAACGTCGATGTCAGCACTTCCTCGAAAATGCTTTGCATTTTCTTCGTGCAATGTTATGACTGTCGAAGCCTTCCTTGTCTTGTGCAAGTCCGACAAGCATAAGAAAAGCCGGTGAGAAGGATGCCTTTTATCCTTCTTGACGGACTGGCTGATGACCTCGAGCTGCTCAAAGCAGAGCTTTTCGCAAGATACTCGCTGGAGCCAATTCAAGGGGAAAACTGGCTATGCGCTGGAGCTACACATGCACACAAAAAAGCCCATCTGATCAAAATCAAATGGGCTTCTTTCTACACATAAGCTAGTTTTGTAGGTACCTTTGGATCTGTATCATACAAATCAAACTGTTCCCCGACAACATACCCTTTGCTTTCTAAGGTTTGCTTAACCGACATACGTGCTAAATCCTTTAAATTATTATCTTTACTTAGATGCGCCAAGTAGATTCGTTTCGTGTTATCCCCAATTACATCTGACATAGCTAACGCTGCATCCTCATTCGATACATGTCCAACATCACTTAAAATACGTCGCTTAATACTCCAGGGATAATGGCCCATCTGAAGCATAGACACATCGTGGTTACTTTCAAATACATACGCATCGGCATTTTCAATGGTGCCCTTCATACGGTCACTGACATAGCCTGTATCCGTAATTAAAACAACCTTTTTTCCCTCGTTGTGGAATACATAAAACATTGGTTCAGCCGCATCATGGGAAACACCGAAAGATTCAACATCCATATTTCCAAATGTCTTTACTGACCCCATTTGAAAAATAAACTTCTGTTCTGTCGGGATTTCTCCAATATTACGCTCCATCGCACTCCATGTCTTTTCATTTGCATAGATGGGAAGCTTGTACTTTCTAGCCAGTACACCTAGCCCCTTAATATGGTCACTATGCTCATGTGTCACAAGAATTCCGGAAAGATGCTTAATTTCTTTGTTGATTTCTTTAAATAACAGTTCTAGTTGTTTACCACTTAACCCGGCATCTACAAGCAAGGAATGCTTGTCTGTTCCAACATAGAACGCATTTCCTGTGCTCCCGCTTGCAAGCACACTAAAATGCAACCCCATAATCGTTCACTCCATCTTATTTAAAATTTGTCCTTCGATGGCATTGACATAAATATCTGTTTCATCGTCTATGGTAACATGCCAAGCTGGAGCCAATAACTGTGATTCTGAATATGGGACAAGTGGGTAATACCCAACTTCCACCTTAGATACATGGCTACCTGATTTGAGATGGAAGTTATTAAAAAGGTTTTCTAGAGTTTCCATAGGCGTAATTAACTCCTCCATCTCATGCTCTTCAAATTCAGGAATTAATGTTTGCTCATAGGACGTTACCTCATGATCCTCATTCAGATACAAATAGATGACACCACTTATATTCGATGATTGGCCAAAGACCTTGTAATTTTTATATTGTTGAATTAAAACAACCGTGCCAGCCTCTTCATCCACATCCCAAACGGTATATTTGTCCCCCGATAGGATATGGTCCTTCACAAATTGTCCGATCTTCATTTGATCTGTTAAGGAAAGCTTAATAGGATCTGTAAACTCAGCCTTTAGCATACCAGCAGTATCAATGTTAACGGTCTGATTTTTAAGAGTTTTAACATCTTCCTCTGTAAAAACCTTGATTTTCCCACTTATATAGCTTAATTCCTCCGGTTCCTTTGGCAAAGCCTCATACGTGATTTCCTCTTCCGCTAGTTTCTCGTCAATACTTAATTCTTTTAGCAAATCGAGTTGACTGCTATCCCTCTTTTGAACAAGCTGATATCCTAAAAAGATGTTGAGAATCAAGAAGGTAACGATAAATAAAGACTTGGTTTTACTCCAATCCATCTTTATGTCCTCCTAAATCCTCATTCTTTATCTCAACCTTTTTCCAACTTCCATTATACCTGTAAGTCCAAATCGGTTGAAGTGAAACAAACTGGGAATTATCTTCACTTTCTACAAGGTCATAAGCAACTGTCACAGACTCGAGCAATTCAGGATTAAAATTTGGCTTACTTATAATTTCCTCCATTACCTTTTCGCCTTTTGGTAGTCTCACCTTAATTGAGTCCAAATCGATTCGTAAGTTTATGGATGGATGAAAATATCTCGCTATATCATTGTTATCCCATTGTTGTGTAATATCTGTTAGTTTATTTTGACTAAAAACAGGGATATTTTTTACATAGAGTTTAAAAACTGTCGTTTGACTCTCTTTACTCCACCTAAAAAAGCGGTAATCATCTGTCCATCCAACATGTTCATTAACAAAATCAATGCTAGTTTGAATTAAATCTGTTGTCTGTGCTGGTTCTCCACTAATTCTTGTTGGATTAATGAACTCAATATACTTTTTATTATTATACGCTCTTAGTAACCTTGTTCCATCGGTATGAACTTCACCTGTAGTAAGAACATCCCGCTTAACAAGACTTGAATTGGTGAATAAGCGATCTTTAAAGGTATCAATTTCAATCGCATCAATATAATAGTCAACACGTTCTACAATTGTTGTGTCCTTCGGTAAGTAGACTGAATTCGTATCTGATAGTTCATATTCAATTTGCTCGGGATATCTCGTCGCCGTTGTATAAAAGTTTTTCCGGTATTCCCTTGTAAGCCTACTATTGACACGGCCCTCATACACTAAGTTGTCACCGGTGGACACAAAGTACACAATCCCTTCGCCATCTTCTTCAGAATTGACATCAATTACAAATCGGTCAAACGAAATGAAGGAATGATCCTTATCATTAATTTTTTTAATAAACGATTTATAAAGCTCTAGCGGAAACGGATCAGGAAAGTATATTTCAACTTGTCCATTTTGCTTTAAGAAGTCTGCTAAACCTTGATCCTGAACAGTATGTGTAATGTTGTGGACCTCATCAATTTCCCAAGACCTAAGTTCTTTCATGACTCGGTTCAGTTCCGTCTCGTTAAAAGTCCCAAAATGCTGACCATCAATATGATAAAGAATTTTAGTTGGCCTTATAATTTCGGAGGCGTCCTTTGTAATATTTGTCGTTACTTCCGCTACTAAGTCATCATTTTCTCCTAGGTGATCGTATTGGGGCTGATACGTCCACAAAGACCATGTAAGAACAATGCTAGAAAGCACTAAGAGAATTAAAATTGTTGTTTTTATTGATTCATACTTCATCCCAATCATCCTCTAAACCATCTTGATTCACATTGATTGGTAGGGTAAAGAAAATAGTTGTACCTACCCCTTCTTCACTTTCAGCCCAAATCCTGCCTCCATGAGCAACGACCATCTCCTTGGCAATCGCAAGACCTAACCCTGTTCCTCCTAATTTACGTGTGCGTGCTTTGTCCACCCGGTAAAATCGCTCAAAAATTCGATTGATGTTATCCTTCGGTATTCCAACACCCTGGTCTCTTACGCTTACGACGATTTCATCATTTGATTCTTCCACTTGAAAGGATACCGTTCCTCCCTCAGGTGAATATTTCAAAGCATTTGAAATAATATTATCGAGAACCTGTGTCATCTTATCTTGATCGATTTCCAGATAAATGGGCTTCTCAGGTAAATTTCGAATAAAGGAGATATGCTGCTTCCTTGTCATTTCAAATCGGTCAATGATTCGGTGGAAGTACTTTGTAAAATCAATTAAATCCTTGGATAAACGATAATCCTTACTATCTAGTTTTGATAACTTCAGCAAGTCATTGACCAACCTAATCATCCGTTCTGTTTCGGTTTGCGTTACATGTAAAAACTGAGGCGCAATCTTTTCATCCTCCCAAGCACCATCTGCTAGTGCTTCAAGATAGCTCCGCATTGTCGTTAATGGTGTTCGTAATTCATGTGAAACATTTGCGACAAACTCTCGTCTCTCACTTTCAATCTTTTCTTGCTCGGTCACGTCATATAATACAGCAATTAAACCATTGATAATGCCTGATTCCTTTTTAATAACTGAAAAACTAACCTTTATAATGTATTGTTTTTTATGCGTACTAAAATCAAGGATTTCCGTATCTATATCGTGAACAAGCTGCTCAAAAGTATATTGTTCATCTAACCCTAAGACGGAAACAATTGACTGATCAAGGACTGTTTCACGTGAAACATCTAGCATGTCAATTGCAGGCGTATTGATTAAGATTATCCGCCCCTTTTTATCGGTTGCAATTACCCCATCTGTCATATGAGCAAGCACAGAAGAGAGCTTGCGACGTTCCCCTTCTGTTGTCGCTTGTGCATCTTGTATTTTTTTCGATAAATTATTGAAGGTCATTGCAAGTTGACCAATCTCGTCATGGCCGAATAATTTTACCTTCTTTGAAAAATTACCTCTTCCTAATTCTAAAACATGCTTTCTCATTGCTGAAATTGGTCTTGTAATCGTTTGAGCGACAAAGATTCCAAGGACTGCCGTAATCGCCATCGCAATTCCAGTACCCGTTACAAAAATATCATTGATTTCTTTTATATCATCATAGACATTTTCCATCCTCGCGATTAAAAAGATTGCGCCGATGATATCTCCATTCGAACGAATTGGTGTTGAAGATACATACATCCGATCATACGTTGATTCATCTAAGCGCACATAATCTGGATTGTCGCCAAGCAGTAACGTACGTTTGACCGAATCCTCATTCGTTTTTCTGCCAACAATTCCCTGACTATATGGGTTTGAGCTCCCAACTACACGGCTTTTATTATCGATAACCCGAATTTCTTGGATATCCTCAGACTCATAGTCCTGCAATATATTCCGGATATCTTTTTCTAATGTAGAAGCATCTTCCCTCTCCTTATTCATTTCCTGCTCAATACTAAATGCAAGTATATTGACCCGTTCATTTAACGATATTTTAAAATTTTCTACTAATCGCAACTCTAATTTCCCTATAAAATAAACACCAATAATTTGCATCGCAATTAAAATCAAGAGCAAATAGATAAGTGCAAATTTAAAATGAATTGATTGAAAAAAACCTAGTCTTTTCATTTCAAGATTTACTCCTGATCAGGGTTTCGTAAATAGTAGCCCACTCCACGTCTTGTGACAATCCATGTTGGATGGCTCGGACTGTCTTCAATTTTTTCACGTAAGCGGCGTACTGTTACGTCAACTGTACGTACATCTCCAAAATAATCATATCCCCATACCGTTTGTAATAAATGCTCTCGTGTCATGACTTGACCAAGGTGCTTGGCTAAATAGTGTAAAAGCTCGAATTCACGATGTGTTAATTCTATTGTTTCTCCACGTTTACTCACCACATAGGCATCTGGATGGATTACAAGGGAACCCACAGCAATCTCACTTGTTGTTTCCTGGCTAACTGCCTCAGAAATTTGTTGGTGTCTTCGAAGGTTCGCCTTTACTCTTGCAAGCAGTTCTCTCGTACTAAAAGGCTTTGTAACATAGTCGTCAGCCCCTAGCTCAAGCCCTAATACTTTATCAATTTCAGAGTCTTTGGCTGTTAGCATAACGATCGGCATATCATACTTTTTTCGTACCTCTCGACAAACCTCCATGCCATCTTTATGTGGAAGCATGATATCAAGTAGAATGAGATCAGGACTTACTTCCTCAACCTTTTCTAAAGCATCATTACCATCATAGGCACAAACGACTTTATACCCTTCCTTCTCAAGATTAAATTGTAATATATCCGCAATTGGTTTCTCATCATCAACTACAAGAATTACTTTTTCCATTCACTTTTTCTCCTTCACATTAAAATAAAAACCGTATCACCTAAAACAGTTTTCATATTATATAGTTCGAATTGTACCTTTTATTTTGTTCCTTTACCTCTAACTTTAGCAGAAAAAGGGAGGTATATCATCAGAAGTGTATAAAAAAACAGTGATATAGGTCATCTGTCCAATTCCGACTTCCATTTTATCGTTCTTTATACTTATTAAAAAAGCCTTCAGCATCATGCTGAAGGCGTATATTGTCTAATATTATAAGTAATCTAATGGATTTTTCAAAGCTCCATTAATATATAATTCGAAATGTAGGTGCGTTCCTGTTGAGTTACCAGTTGAACCCATTACACCAATTTGTTGGCCCTTCGTTACGGTTTGTCCAACACGAACATTAAGGGATGACATATGAGCATAAATGGTTTTCATTCCATTGTTATGGTTAATCGTAATTTTATTCCCAAAGCCGCCAGAATATCCAGCCTCTACAACTGTCCCATTGTCAGCTGCTTTAATCGTATAATTACTTGGTCTTGCAATATCAATACCTTTATGGAGTTGTCCCCATCTATATCCAACGTGACTGGAGATATAACCGCCAACTGCTGGCCATGCTAACTGACCTGATCCCCTTGAAGGAACAACCTTCGTTCCTTTTTCAATTACCTCTGTTACAGGCTCTTTTGTGATGGTTTCATTAAGTTTCTTTGTTTCAGCATTCACGCCATTAACCATTTTATATTCATAGTGAACAGTCTTTTCACCCTCTTGACCTTCTTGAGTGACTTTTCTGTCCCCTTTGTACATATTTGAATTTTCGTTAACCTTCGTTTCAAAATTAATCGTTTCTTTTTTATTTTGCTCCATCTTTACCACAACTGTTAAAAATGGCTTATATGCTGTTACGTTTAATTCTTGTCCAATTTTTATAAGTGTATCCTTAGTAATTCCAGGGTTTAATGCTAATAAATCCGCTGTCTTTAAATCATGGTCTACCGCAATAGAACCCAGTACATCTCCTTCTTTAACTTGGTACTTTTTCTCTTCTAATGTACCCTTTTGAAGCAATGTGACGGTATCAGCAGGATTATGAATTTGTTCTGGTGAAATTTTTTCATCTGAAACTGAAACCTTTTCCACAAATGAAACGTCTAATAAACGAGATTGTCCTTCAGCTAATGCAGGCAAAGGTTGTTCTGATTTTTCTCTCGCCTCAAGCTCTTGCAATTGCTCTTCTTTTACATATTGTAACTTTAATTGTTTCAGAGCTTCATTCGCTTCTTCTTCATTTTTTAGATAAGCAACTGGCTCTCCATCAATCGTAATCGCTTTAGCTTGTGCTGCAATTTCAATCTCTGATTCTAGCACCTTCACAGTATTTTCATTATTGAAGGTTGGTAGAAAAACCTGTTCTTCAATAATTGAAACATTATCGGCTACCAAAGAAAGCTCTTTATATTGATCTTGTAAGGAATCTACTTTTTGTTCGATTACCTTTTCTACTACATTCTTGGAATCAACTGTTCCAACTCTATTGCCATCTATGTATACATGATACACTGTTTGTATTTTTGTATCAGCTGATGCTGATCCAAACACTAATGTTGAAAGCGCAACTGAGGTTATCGCAACTCGTTTTAACAAAGTCATATATTTTCTTGGTGTTTTATTTGTATTATTTTGGTCTGACACGGTCTTTCCTCCCTGAACAAAGGTTGCTTGTCCGAAATTATCGTTCATCTCACCTTGTGAGTTGAAAAGCGTTGTCTTACAAAATACGCCAAGACGTATTCTATCGTTCGACAATTCTCTCTATTTTACACTTTATTAATTTACCATAGAATTTGAAAAAAAGTATAATAGTTTCCAATATGTAATATAATTGTAGTATTACTGACAAATTTTTACACAGAAAACTGTAGAATTTTGACATTGAAATGAGCCTTTCTTCCCTTTAAACCGTGGATTTTTTAAAGATTTATGTCGTTTTTGCACGACAAAAGACTCCTTATCAAAATATGACATAGTGAGATTGTCATGGGAAAGGAGATAAGTGTTTATATGTTATCTGTGGGGATGGATTTGATTTAAAATAAAGGCTGTTTTCGCAAACTTTGTTGTTTTTATCAATGGTTTCCGCTTCAGGTGGACGCTTTCCGCGGGCGTGGATTGAGCCTCACGCTTTTCCCGCTGGACATTGAATTTGCTTCTTTGAAATAACCCACGCACGAAGAAAATGTGAATACACTTTCGAGGAGTCGCCACCTTACGCTCCAATCTACTAGGTTTCCACATTATAACTAAAAACAACAAACTTATAGAAAAGAGCCAAAATAAAAAAACATAGCTGTTTCCAACTATGTTTTTCATGTTATTAGCTATATATATTGCGCACTACATTTGTTTGTGTTCGGTCAGGTCCAACTGAGAATACAGATAATGGGATACCAGTTAACTGGGATATACGCTCAACATAGTTTCGAGCATTTTCTGGTAGTTCTTCTAACTTTTTCACTCCTGTAATATCCTCTGTCCACCCTGGAAACTCTTCATAGACTGGTTCACATTCTGCGAGGACTTTTAAACTAGCTGGGTATTCCTCAATTAGCTCCCCTTTGTGTCGATAGGCCACGCAAATTTTTAACGTTTCAATTCCAGTTAATACATCAATGGAATTAAGAGATAAGTCAGTAACTCCACTTACCCGTCTTGCATGACGTACAACTACTGCGTCAAACCAGCCTACTCTTCGAGGACGTCCAGTAGTCGTCCCATACTCACGACCAACTTCTCGAATTTGATGACCAATCTCATCGTTTAGCTCTGTTGGGAAAGGTCCGTCTCCTACACGTGTTGTATAGGCTTTTGAAACGCCTACTACAGAATTTATTTTAGTAGGGCCCACTCCAGAACCAATTGTAACCCCGCCGGCTACTGGATTTGAGGATGTAACAAATGGATACGTTCCTTGATCAATATCTAACATAACACCTTGGGCACCTTCAAATAGAACACGACGTCCATCATCTAGAGCATCATTCAACACAACAGATGTATCACAAACATATTGAGCGATTTGCTGTCCATATTCATAATACTCATTTACGATATCATCTAAAGTAAATCCTTGTGTTTCATAAACCTTTTCGAATAGTCGATTCTTCTCAGTAAGGTTATGAGAAAGCTTTTCTTCAAACACTTCTCGGTCAAGTAAGTCTGCAATACGAATTCCCACTCTGGAAGCCTTATCCATATAGGCAGGTCCAATTCCCTTTTTTGTAGTCCCTATTTTGTTTATCCCTTTGTATTCTTCTTCTAATTCATCCAACTTAATATGATAAGGAAGAATAACATGGGCACGATTGCTTATACGTAAATTATCTGTCTGAACACCCTTGTCATGCAAATAGGCTAGTTCTTTGACTAATGCCTTTGGGTCTACTACCATACCATTGCCGATGACACAGATTTTCTCTGAATAAAAAATGCCTGATGGAATCAAATGAAGTTTGTACGTTTCTCCATTAAATACGATTGTATGTCCCGCATTGTTTCCACCCTGATATCTAGCTACTACTTCAGCCTGTTCTGAAAGAAAGTCAGTAATTTTCCCCTTTCCTTCATCTCCCCACTGTGTTCCTACAACTACGACTGCTGACATTACTATGCACCCCCAGGGTTAATATAAAGATATTGTTCATTTCCAGTCAATATTTTATCAGTTTTCTTTTCTTATTACAATAAAAATACGAACATTGCATATATACAAATATTGAACATTCGTGTTTATTATTTCATTTTATCTCCAATAATATGTAAGAAAATCAAAAAAAGACGTATCATCAATTGATACGTCTTTTTTCTGTACTCAGGTACGTTTTAACCATTTTACTACGCACCTGGTGGCATATTGGCATCATCAAACCTTCGTTCCAGATTGACGAATTTATTATATTCTTTAACGAATGCCAACGAAACTGTTCCAACCGGGCCGTTACGTTGTTTAGCAATAATGATCTCAATAATATTCTTATTCTCTGACTCTTTATCATAGTAATCATCACGGTATAAGAACGCAACAATATCGGCATCCTGCTCGATACTCCCTGATTCACGAATATCAGACATCATTGGACGCTTGTCCTGTCTTTGCTCTACCCCACGGGATAACTGTGATAAGGCAATAACAGGAACCTTTAATTCACGGGCTAAGGCTTTTAAAGAACGGGAGATTTCAGATACCTCTTGCTGACGGTTTTCGCCGCTTCTTCCATTACCTTGGATCAACTGTAGGTAATCGATAAGAATCATCCCTAATCCACTTTCCTGCTTAAGTCTGCGACATTTTGAACGAATATCATTCACACGAATACCAGGAGTATCATCAATATATATTCCTGAGTTGGATAAGCTCCCCATTGCCATGGTTAACTTACTCCAATCTTCCGGTGTTAAGGAACCTGTACGTAGATTTTGTGCATTAATGTTACCCTCTGCGCAAAGCATCCTCATTACAAGCTGCTCAGCACCCATCTCTAGACTAAAGATAGCGACATTTTCATCAGTCTTAGTTGCCACGTTTTGCGCAATATTAAGAGCAAATGCTGTCTTACCAACAGATGGACGGGCTGCTACGATTATTAAATCATTTCGCTGGAATCCGGCTGTCATCTTGTCCAGCTCTGTAAACCCGGTAGGAATACCGGTAATATCTCCAACACGATTATGAAGAGTTTCAATATTATCATAGGTCTGAACGAGAACGTCCTTAATATTTTGAAAAGCACCCGCATTTTTACGGTTCGCGACTTCCATTATATTTTTTTCGGCCTCACCTAAAAGTGCATCGACCTCGTCTTCTCGGGAATAGCCATCTGTAGCAATCGTTGTTGCTGTGCGAATCAATCGGCGAAGTATTGACTTTTCTTCAATAATCTTCGCGTAGTATTCAATATTCCCGGCTGTTGGTACGGAACTCGCCAACTCACTTAAGTACGAAACGCCACCTATTTCGTCTAAAATTTTCGCATCCGCTAACTCGGAAGTAACCGTTACTAAGTCAACTGGTTCACCTTTATCTGAGAGACCTAGCATCGCGTCAAAAATCTTCTGGTGTGCTGTCCGATAAAAGTCTTCTGGAATCAACACTTCTGAAGCAAGAGTTAATGAGCTTGGTTCTAGGAAAATAGCACCTAAAACAGCTTGCTCAGCCTCTATATTTTGCGGAGGAATACGATCAGCAAAAATGTCACTCAACTATTCTCCACTCCCTTTACATAACTTTTTTATGTCTATCTATCTATTATACTTCTCTTTTATTTAATTCCAATGGAAAAGCTTTATTAACAATCATGTAAATAAAAAATGTGATCTTGTATGTAACAAAACCACATTCTTCATTCTATCTGTTTTCCCTATTCAGTTTCAATGGAAATTACTGTTCTTTGACATGTACCTTAACTATTGCTGTTACTTCTTGATGCAATTTTACAGAAACATTGGTATAACCTAATGCTCTAATTCCATCAGGAAGGTCAAATTTACGCTTATCGATTTTAATGCCGTGTTTTTTCGCGAGCTCATCTGCAATTTGCTTACTTGTTACAGAGCCAAATAAACGACCACCTTCACCCGCTTTTGCTTGAAGCTCAACGGTCAATGCTTCAATCTTTTCCTTTAGCTGTTTTGACTGGGCAAGTTCCTCAGCGGCTTCTTTTGATTCTTTATTTTTCTTAGCTTCTAATGATTTCATATTCGCTGGTGTTGCCTCAATTGCAAGATTTTGCTTGAACAGGAAATTGTGAGCATATCCATCAGATACATTCTTCACTTCCCCTTTTTTCCCTTTACCTTTTACATCCTTTAAGAAAATAACCTTCATTTCTTGGTTCCTCCCTCTAAATACTCATCTATTACTAAAAGTAGCTGTTCTTCTGCTTCTTCTATTGTTGTATCTTCTATCTGTGTTGCAGCATTTGTAAGATGGCCGCCACCGCCTAAACTTTCCATAATCAGCTGCACATTGACGTCACCCAATGAACGTGCACTGATTCCCACTCTTAAGTCATGTCGGACAGAAATAACGAATGAGGCAACAACATCATTCATTGTCAGTAATGTATCAGCGGCTTGTGCAATCATCACTTGGTCATAGGTCTCATTTTGTTTTCCTTTTGCAATCGCAATTCCTCTTTTATAAATAAATGCTGACTCAATTAATCTCGATCGCTTTTTAAAATGGTCCATATTTTCTTTAAGGAATTTCTGAACAAGAATGGTATCTGCTCCTTGTGCACGAAGATAGGATGCTGCATCAAATGTTCTTGAACCCGTGCGAAGCGTAAAACTCTTTGTATCAACAATGATCCCGGCTAGTAAAGCTGTCGCCTCAAGCATATTAATTTTTTTCTTCTTAGGTTGATATTCAAGAAGTTCCGTCACCAACTCGGCTGTCGATGAGGCATATGGTTCCATATAGACGAGTAATGGTGATTGGATAAATTCCTCGCCACGGCGATGATGATCAATAACAACCACTTTATCAATTTTTGATACCAGCTTTTCCTCAATTACAAGTGATGGTTTATGGGTATCTACTACTACAAGCAGTGTGTCGTTTGAAGCAATTTCAAGTGCCTGCTCTGGCGTAATAAAATATGACCATAATTCTGTATTTTCCTTTACTTCTTCAAGTAAACGCCCAACACCTGAATCAATTTCATTCGGATTTAATACAATATATCCTTCTTTATGATTCATTTGTGCTACCTTCAATATCCCAATGGAAGCACCTACAGCATCCATATCAGGGTATTTATGGCCCATGATGATGACTTTATCGCTATCCGAGACAATTTCCTTTAGAGCATGTGAAATAACGCGTGCGCGGACTCTAGTGCGTTTTTCCATTGGATTTGTTTTGCCCCCATAGAACTTAACCTTACCGTTTGGAAGCTTAATCGCAACTTGGTCACCACCACGTCCCAGTGCAAGGTCCAAGCTGGATTGTGCTGAAACTCCTAGCTCAGGAAGGGTTGGGACTCCAATTCCGATTCCTATACTTAGAGTTAGTGCTACGCTATCCCTTGCTGTATTTTCCCTAACATCATCCAGAATCGTAAACTTTGTTTTTTCAAGATTGGATAATATTTCTTCATTTAACACCGCAATGAAACGCTCAGATGAGGTTCGCTTTAAAAACACACCATGTTCATTGGCCCATTCATTAAGGATTGACGTAACCTGACTATTTAAAGAACTCTTCCGTTGGTCATCCATTCCTTGAGTAACTTCATCATAGTTGTCTAAAAAGATGATCCCTAGCACTGTACGCTCAGCTTCATACAATTGCACAATTTCCATTTGTTCAGTGACATCGAAGAAATAAAGTAATCGTTCTTCCCTCTTAATGATTACCTTAAATTTCTGCTCATTTAATGTAATTGTCTCACTCTCGACCTCTTGCTGAATTAAAGGAACAATTAATTCCTCAACATCATATAGTGATCTCCCTACTAACGTATCTGCGTCAAGGCAATTTGATAAATAAGCATTGGCCCATTCAACTTGAAACTCATCATTATATAGCAAAATCCCAATCGGCATTTCCATTAACGCTTCTTCGCCAACCTTCTTTAAGCGATAGGATAGGGTTGAGATATAATGCTCCATTTCTTTTTTTAAAAGTGAGTTTGCTTTGTACAAATAGTACGTAATTAATCCAAGGAGCAGAAAACTTGCTAACCCAATCACCCACTGAAAATAAACGAGAATTGCACTAAAAATACTTGTGATAACAAGTAATGCATATAAGGGATAGCGAAACAACTTTCTTTTGTAAAAGTCTGGCATGTAATTTTCAGCTCCTAAAGCTTTGTTTTACTTCTTTTTACTAATTCGATTTCGCAGTTGGAATCCTAAGTCAATTATACCTAAGATTCGAATAATATAAAGGAGAATTGGTGTTAAGATCGTTAGAACAATCGGTACGACCTTTGGAATTCTTTTTTGATAACAGTAATAATAAATAAATGACAAGCCTTGAATGACCATTAGCAACTGCATAATAAAAAAGAAATTTAAAAAGGCAGTATATCCAAATGTACCCTTTTCCATCTCAACAAAGCTCAAAAGTAAAATCAATAAGTAATACCATAAGACACTCTTTGGAAAATTAATCTCACGAAATGGCGGGAAAGGATTTATTTTCACCTGAAGCCTTACTAGAACAGGTTTAATGGCCACAACTGTTATAAAAGCCAAAAACATCGCAAGAAAAACAAACATACTTGGAATCATGTATTGCATCATTTCAACTGACTCTTCTAGTTGTTTAATGGCTTCTGTATTGATTTCTCCCCCTGTTGCCCTCATTATACTCTCAGCCATGGCAAAAGATTCTTGTGTGCTTTCTTTAAGCACTTCAGTGACATTCACTTGTAAAACGAGGTTAACCGTGACAAACATCAGCACAATCGAAAACAAGTAGGACAAACATGCGCCTAAGAAAAGTTCGATTCCACTTCTTCCCCTGTTGATCATTTCACCTAATAAAATCCCTGTAACACCAAACATTATCGTAAGTATAATCCCCATTACAGAACCTAATAGTCCTGAGAGGAAAAAAGCGATGAGTAAAAACAACAATGACTGCTTTACTTTATACTTCACTGTAAACAGAATAAATGGAATGGGCAAAAGGAATGAAAGTACCGTTCCAAGTAGCGGGAGATATAGACTGACAAGTAACAGTACACTGTATACTGCTAAAAGCATGGCACCTTCTGTTAATAATTTTGTATTTTTCACCTTTTCACCTCAACTTATTTGCAACACACCTTCTGATAGAAAAGTCCCTCGCGCTTAGACCCCTCAAGTCGATGGAATATGGAACTTGACATCAAAAAAAGCGCCTGTTTTATAACCACTTTCTATTTTAAAGATTTACTAGGAAGTCTTCAACTTTTGGACTTCCATTGGTTATGTTGACTTTGGCCTTTGACATAGAACATGTCAGTCTTTCGTTGAAGTTACACTGTGACGAAACTTTTTGTTTTACTTTTCCCTAATTTCTATTATGATAGTAATTAATTAATAAACGTAACCACAAGGGGAGCAATTTGCTGAGAGTGAACGTTAAAAGTTCAGACCCTTCGAACCTGTTAGTTAATGCTAGCGTAGGAATGTGGAGATTTATGAGAACTTATCCTTTTATTAAAGTTGTTCTCCTTTGGGGTGCGTTTTGTTCATTACACACTTCAAGGGGGTTTTTTTATGAGAAATACTAGGTTACAGTCCATGATTGAAGCGGCGATTTTTGCCGTATTAGCGCTAGCACTAGATATGTTTGTGCCATCAATAAAAATTGGTCCTTCCATCTCTATATCATTCGCAATGATCCCTATATTCATTGTCGCACTTAGATGGGGACTTAAAATTGGTTTCCTTTCCGGTTTTTTATGGGGACTTCTGCAAGTGATCTTTGATCCCTGGATTATCCATCCAGTTCAAGGAGCCATCGATTATTTCTTAGCTTTTTCTTTCATTGGGTTTGCTGGTTTATTTAGAAACGGCGTTCAAGAAAGCTTACGAACTGGTAACAAAGGTAAATCATTAGCTTTAATCATTAGTGCCATTTTCATTGGAAGCCTTGCTCGCTACTTTTGGCATTTCGTATCAGGTTTTGTATTCTTCGCTGAACAACTAAAAGGCTTTGAAGCAGTATGGTTTTCTCTTACAGCTAACGGTATCACTTTTTTAGGTGCATTCATCTTCTGTTCCATTATCATGACCTTATTGATTCTTTCTTCACCCCGTTTCTTCGTACTTAAACAGGAAGTACTGAAACGATTCTAATCGTTCTCTAAATAAACAACAAAAAAGCGATGACCGCATTAGGCGATCTGGACTAACCTAAAATAGTGAGACAATATAAAACACCTCCAAAATGGCAATACTTGAGATAAGTATTGTGACA
>NZ_JBPFDQ010000059.1:0-31928 GCF_059415045.1 Ferdinandcohnia sp. SAFN-114
ATACAAAAAATTTGTATATACTAGTAAATCAATATTAAACAATATAAAATTAGTTTAGACTTTCTTGTCCTTTTACAAAACCCATTTATTTGCAGGTTCGTGAAAAAATCGAAGATCAAATACTTAACGACCAACTAAAAGAAGGGGAGCAAGCACCTTCAACTAATCAGTTAGTTAACTTTTACAAAATCAACCATGTCACTGTATCAAAAGGAGTAAATCAGTTAGTTGAGGAAGGGATTCTTTTTAAAAAAAGGGGAATTGGAATGTTTGTAGCCCAAGGTGCAAAAGAAAAACTAATCCAAAAACGCAAGGAATCTTTCGTTGATGATTATGTAGTCAAATTAGTTCATGAGGCTTATAAGTTAGGAATCACTGAAAATGAAATCATTGAATTCATTAAAAATGTAAAAGGGCGTGAAATAGAATGAAGGTTAAAGCGGAAAATCTTCAAATTAAATACGGAAACCAATTAGCTCTTAAAGATGTTTCTTTTGAGTTAAACGGAGAAAAGATATATGGATTACTAGGCAGAAATGGTGCAGGAAAAACCACTCTTCTTTCCATTTTGGCATCATTCCGTGAACCAACTTCAGGATCCCTTACCATCAATGGGGAAATACCATTTGAAAATGCCAAAGTTATGCAACAAGTGGCATTTTTGTATAACAAAGATTATAAAGATGAGTCAGATAATGTTATAGCAATGCTGGAAGACGTACAAAGATATCGTCCACATTTTGATAGAGACTATGCAGATTTTCTAATAGATCGATTTATGCTCGATAAAAAGAAGCCGATTAAACAGTTTTCAAAGGGAATGCAATCTTCTTTAAATGTCATTATTGGTTTAGCAAGTAGATCACCCATCACTATATTTGATGAAGTATATCTAGGAATGGATGCCCCTTCGAGGGATATATTTTACAAAGAGCTTATCCAGGACCAGGAAAAACATCCACGGATCATTATCTTATCCACTCACCTTGTTTCGGAAATGGAATATTTATTTGATGAAGTTCTTTTATTAGACAGGGGTAGCATTCTACTTCAAGACGATTACGATTCACTTATTTCAAAGGGAGCCTCAATTACTGGAAATGTAGAGTTGGTCGATGAGTTTGTTAAGGGTATGAGACAGATTAACATACAACAACTAGGAAATACAAAATCCGTTACAGTTTATGGAGAACTTACAGATCACGAAAAAGAAGTAGCTTTCGAATCCGGACTTGAAATAGCACCCGTCTCCCTTCATGATTTATTTGTTCATTTAACGCAAGGAGGAAATTAAGAATGAAACCAACAGCAGTATTTCCAAGGGTTGCAAAAGACATCTTTTTTGTCCAATTAATGTGGACTGGCGGTTTTTTAGGAATTATGTTAATCGTGAATATTGTTAAATTAATATTTGCAGGTATAAAAGGAAACGAGGCTGAGGGATTTTTTAGTTCTATATTTGTTGCAGGAAATATTTATATGCTGATAATCGGGATTCTTGCTATCTATTTTCTCCCCCATTTTGTAGGAAACGGTGTGACTAGAAAAGATTATTTTATTGGTACAGTTCTCGCTTCTATTGGTCTATCAATCATTATACCGATTATTACCCTATTGGTATCAGTTCTGGAACGATTGATATTAAATATTTTGGATATAACTTTAAAAGGACAAACAATTAATGAAGTGGACGTTGACGGTGCAGTTATTGGAGATATAGTCCAGTCTATCATCATTTCACCTTATGTTGATCCTCAAAGCAATTTGTTTTTGGCTATTAGTGTACTAAGTCTAAATCTTTTAGTTATTTATTTGATTGGTTGGTTAATCAGTTCAAGTTTCTACCGATTTGATACTGTAGTCGGAATCGGTTTTATTTTGATTGGATTAAATCTCAAAATGTTAAAAGATACTTTCCTTAGAATTTCTCTCGATTTACCTATACCTGGTTGGTACACCAAATTAGATATCCTGCCGATAAGTTTCTCATTAATCGGTATATTGTTGATCATACTAATTTCGATTTGGTTTATTCGACTATTAACTAAGAAAGTTGCCATTAAAATGTAAGAAAGCCGATATTGTTTATCGGCTTTTTTTATGTAGAGTTGTTCAACTATTGTAAAAATATAATGGGGACACGGCACCTGTCACCGTGTCCCAACCTGTCATGCGTTTATCATTTTTTGAGCCTGATTTTGATGTAGTTTTTTCATTGCAAATCTTGCAATGGGTTGTGCAATTAATGCTTCTACCCAAAATGCGATGAAAAAGTTACGTGGCCAATCATAGAAGAATGTTCGAATTGGCTCCATGCTAATTTCCTTCATGCCTATCCATGATCCGATTATTGTTAGTAAGATTGATAGGATAGTTACACTAAACAATATTGTGAACAATACTCTGGCATTAAATCCATCTGTGGGTTCAATGAACTTAGGTACTAATTTACTAACAATCGGATTTGCCACAAGAGTGACCAAGAGTATGACACAAATCCATACAAACGGAAGTACTTTTAATGTTTCAAAATAAACTTCTTTCCGGAAGCCAAATTTAAATCCCATAATAAGAGGTCCGATAATGTTTACCGAAAGTATTGAAATAATGGCTAAAAACAATAAAAATTCTTTTCCGTTTCTTGGTAATCTTGTTTCTTCTTGCATATCCGTCATCTCCAAAATAAATATTTCAGATAGCAGACGTATCGTTAGACATATATTTTTGGTCAGGTTAAATGACCAATATCTCTACAAACTGATTTAACAATATTATCACGAGGTATGAAAGTAATTCAATACTTCGTTATTAATTTAAATATTTATATCCCCCCTTATTGTAGTAAAACCAATAAGTAGTTCAACTTTTTTTTAGTGTAAATGTGTGCTTTAGCTTCCTAATATGGTGGGACAAGGGACCTTTCCCTGTGACCCACTCTTATTTGATCCATTGTAGGACGATTTCATCAAAGACGGGTTGATTGACCAGTATGCGGTTCATCCAGTAGTTATCATTTTCGGAAGTGATTGAGCGTGGTGCGAGAATTGATGCAGTCTCGTAACCTGATTGTTTAATTGGATTCACAAGTTCTGCTCTCCCATTTCCAAATGGATAGGCGAAATCTTTTACCTCAATATTTAAATGATCTTCAATTAATTCTTTACTAAGTTGAAGGTCTTCTTGAAAATCTCTGTAGTTTCCTTCAAGGAAAAACACTGGGACATCACCTGAAAAATAATGCATGTCAAAGGTATGGGAACCAATAGTTGCCAGCCCACTTTTTATCATCGTTTGAAGTTGCCCCCATGACGCCATTTCTAAATTCGAGTAATCCTTTCCCACCTGGCCTGCAATGATAAATAAAGTAAATGGGATGTTATTTTTCTTTAAAATCGGATAAGCATTCTTATAAACTGACACATCAATATCATCGAACGTTATCCAGATACATTTATCAGGAAAAGTACCTGTTCGCTTTGCCTCTCTTAGTTCATCCGGAGTAACAAAGGTTGCACCCTGCTCTTTTAATTGTTTCATCTGATTTTCAAGTTGCTTGGTATAGACACTGTATTTCGTTAATTCTTCCGACTGAGTGGCCAAGCCAAAAATTTTATAAAAAAAGTTCTCATCGCGAACTCGATGATACGTTAAACCTAAGCATCCATTTTTGTCGAGCTCCTCTGGAAACGTCATTGCAGGATCGGTAAATTCTTTAGTCGAAATCAAATATACAATTCCTCCAACGAGAGCAAAGAAAATAAAGATAATCAAGATATTCTTACTCATTTCATCACCTAACGAGATCCTGGATTGGATTTTTCTCCAATGTAATGTCTTTTGCATTTTGCAAGGAATCATAGTCCTCTTTACTAATTAAGCCAAGTGCTAAAACCTCTTCTTCAGTCGTTGGTTGCGGATATTTTCTTCTCGCCAAATGACTAAACCTTTTTGTATTGTAGTACTTCCAAAACCATAATCCTAAGTAACATGCGATAAAAATAGCAAATACTGTATAAATGAATTCCCTTATTTCAATATTTGTTGTTTTAAATAACATCTTCACAATATTTAAATACTCATTATTATTGTTAAGAATAGCGCTGACAAAAAAGAAGATGACAAATAGACAAAATATCCAAATTAAAAGTGAGAAAAAACCAATAATCACTTCATGAGCCCAATTACGTTTAGTTTTAATAATTAATTCATTCTGTTCCCTCTGTCTGGGCTTGTCCATGTCGCATACCCCCCTTTGATTCGTGACTTTATTGCTTTCGGGAACGCAAACACCACAATAACTGCATTTAGTACCCAATAAATGACCGGATACCAAGCTGCCCACAGATAGTACTTCAAAATTCGGTCATATGGAGAATCCACCTTAATAGAAATCAACAATTGAATTAAGCTTAAAAAGATTAGCGAAAATGAAGAAAAGGTGATCCAAATGAATAGCTCATTAATGCTCGTAGCGGTAGCGAAATAGTAAAGAGTCACAAAAGTCCAAGAATAAGACCAAAGTAAGCTTACCCATTGCTCGATATAAATGGGCCAAATTCTTCGGTGCTTCCAATTCAGCATTATTTTCCAATGTCTAAGAATAACTTCCTGTCCACCTTGAGCCCACCGAATTCGTTGTTTCCATATCCCTCTAATCGTTTCAGGTACCAGCATCCAGCACAGCGCACGTGGTTCATATCGGATATCCCAAAACCTCTCTTGAAGCTTCCAAGATACTGAAATATCTTCGGTAATCATATCGAGGTCCCATAGGCCAACGTTTACTAGAGCTTTCTTTCGAAATGCCACTACTACACCTGATACTGTCATAATTTTACCCAACGTACGCTGGGTTCTTTTTATCGCACCTATAATCGACGCATATTCCACAATTTGTAGGCGGCTCAGTAATGTATCACGATTGCGTATCCTAGGGTTACCTGTTACAGCACCTAATCTCTCACCACGATTAAAAAATTGGTAAATCAAATAGTATGGGGCATCAAGGTCCAAAATGGCATCTGAATCAATACAAATTAAATATTCTGCTTTAGATGCATGTAAGGCAATATGTAAGGCATTGGCTTTCCCTCTATTTTCCTTACAATCAATGACTCGAAGTTCTTGATATTGAGGGGCTAATGTATGGAGAATATTAGCTGTACGATCAGTACTTCCATCATTCACAACAATGATTTCTTTATGCGGATAATTCACTTTTACTAGATGTTTGACTGTTTCTTCAATCGTTTCCTCCTCGTTATAACATGGGATTAAAATACTAACAAAGGGCCACTCAACCTTGTTAAAATCAACCTTATTCTTTCTTTCCCTGTACCTAAAAAAGAGGCTAGTACCTGCTATCCAAATTAAGGACATAATCAAAGGGTACCAAAAAATAAATTGTGAAAGATACGCTACCAAACTCTCCATATAATCAACCCTGTTTCGTAAAAGTAAAGATAAGTAACAGTAGTCTATGTAATTCCGAATACATTTATAATGGGACGGTCTACTTTCCCATGTTTTCATCCTCCAAATAAAAAAGTGGGAGGCGATAATCGCGTCCCACAATTCATATTCTAAATTCCGTTTCTTCATCTGCAATATTGAAACCTGTTGCTTCGATTTCTTTCCTTAATGCTCCGTCTCTGTGCAATACAGGGTTTGAATGATTAAGATGTGTAAAATATATTTCGGTTTCTCCTACTAAATCCTGTAGCAACTCCATTGTCTCAGTCATTAGTGGATGGGGAACCTGTCGATAATCACGCCCAATATTCGCTAAATCCTGTGGCGAATGAAATGTGCCATCAAGGAAACAAATGTCCGCCTCTTTCACCGCTTCTCGAATATCAATATTCCATTCTTCCCAACGATCAATATCTGGAATAAATAAAACCTTTTTATTTGGGCCCTTGATCCAATAAGCAAACGTCTCAGAAAACTCATTTCGATGAGGAACGGTTACCGGAGTAACTGTTACTTCCGAAGAAACATTCACAGGTTGTCTATCCTTGATTTCTTGGACAACAATGTTCTCAAGTGCCGTAAGCTGGCTCCAAGGAGCATCATTTTCAAGTAATCTTTTCATTTTTGTCCCTGCCATAACGGGTAATTGTCGGGAATTAATCGCTTCTTTCCCTAAAAACATCAAACCTGGATAATGGCCGATATGGGCATGCGTTAGAAAAATACTGCTCATCAATTTGGATTCTAATCCATATCTCATTTGTAATCGCGCCATTTGCTCTCGGAAATCAGGGGTAGCCTCAATTAAATGCCATTTATCCTCATTTGGTAAAATGATCGCTAGTGATGCCGCTGTTCTTTTATACTTTGGATCTTCCATTGCCCTTTTACAATTTTCACAAAAACAATTCGCTTGTGGTAAACCGCCATCTTGCGCAGTCCCAACCACACTTAAAATAACTTCACTCACTATACAACTTCCCTTTCTACTTGAGCAGGTTCTCTTTCTTGGCTGTAATCCTTTCTAGTAATAGTCCATCCGGTGAAACCAAACAACAGATTTACTAATGGAACAAGATAGATAAAGAAAGCATAAGGGATAAACTCCCATGCACTGACACCTAAAATGCTCGTTGCAAACACGGCTGGAACACTCCATGGGATGAGGTTAATTCCTACCGTCCCCATTGACTCCACTGTTCTAGAAAGGTTTTTCGTATCAATATTCATATCCTTATACTTTTGAACGAAAGTTCTTGCAGGTAAGATAATTGCCAAAAACTGAGCTCCACTTGCTAATGCAACAACAAAGGTTGATAAAAGAGTAGATCCAATGAGTGCTCCAGTTGTTTTTACCTTCCTCATCATCTTACCTGTTAGTATTTCAAATGTTCCCGTTTCTTCTAGAATACCACCAAGTGCAGTAGCAATCATTAGCATTCCAACGGTTCCAAGCATCGAAGCAAGTCCACCTCGATTTAACAGTGAATCAATTTCACCTATTCCCGTTTCAATCTTAAAGCCACTTGTCATAAATTGAACAATTGAACTTACCGAGATTCCTTGCACTATAACAGCTATAACGGCCCCTAACAAGCCGACACCCATTAATGCTGGTAATGCAGGAGTACGTTTTAGCATTAAAAGGATCGTTAATATCGGTAGTAATAATAACAATGGGTGAATGACGAATGCTTCGTCTAATCCAGACATAATGACTTCAATCGTTCCATTACCGATACTTGTGTTATTAGCAATCTCAAAACTGCCAAACATCCAAAATAACAGAAGGGATACTACAAATGCAGGAATCGTGTCCCAAAGCATGTGTTTAATATGACTAAATAAATCCGTATCTACTAGAGCTGCAGCAATATTGGTCGTATCTGATAAAGGTGAAAGTTTATCCCCTAAATAGGCACCTGAAAGAACAGCCCCTGCAACGAGAGCCGATGAGAATCCCAATCCTTCTCCAATCGCCATGAAAGCTAGTCCTACAGTTGCGATAGAAGTAAAGGATGTTCCTAGAGTAATCGAAACAATACCTGTTATTAGCGCAACGAACGGAACAAACCATGACGGATCTAAAATCGAAACACCATAATAAATCATTGTTGGAATAACTCCACTCGCAATCCAAGATCCAATAATCGTCCCGATTACCATTAATATAAATACAGCTGGTAAAGACCTTGTTACTCCATTTACCATCATTTGTTGAATATCATTCCAACTCCATCCACAGCTGATTGATATGATGGATGCCAAAATCACCCCAACTATTAACGGAAAATTCATTCCTGCATTCCAGATAAAAATGGAGCAAGCTGCAGCAATGATTAATCCTAATAATGGAATGATTGCTTTCCAAATTGTAAGATTTGATTTCACCTTTTCCCCCACCAGTTCTAAAAATCGATTTTTATAGTTTTTAAGATTTAACATACACTTTAGTGCTTTAAAGCTTTTATGCTTTTATGCTTTTTACTGCGATAATCATAATTTATTTTCATTCATTAGTCAATATCCTTAGTAAACATATGCACAAAAAAACGAATTCCATTTAACGGAATTCGTTTTTAATAAATTAATACCCACGGCCTTTTTCGTCTTTTCCCCAACATTCAACATCACCCATATTTGGTACATTTTCCTTGTAGAATACTGGGTCCTTGCCTTGTCTTTGTTGGACTACATAATCATGAATAACGCCTTTTACTACCTTCCATAGCAGCAGGATTGCAATAAGGTTAATGATTGCCATAATGGCCATAAAGAGATCGGCTAAATCCCAAACAATTTGTACTTTTGCAATGGAACCAAACATGACAAAGACGACAACAAATAGACGAAAAATGCCTAAGCCAATTTTCGATTCATTAATAAATTCAATATTTGTTTCACCGTAGTAATAATTACCAATTATTGAACTGAAGGCAAACAGAAATACAGCTACTGCTAAGAAGATTCCAGCCCAATCACCTAAATTCTCGGCTAAAGAAACTTGAGTCAAGTTAACTGAAGCAGCGTCAGATTGAAGATACGCATCGCTTAGTAATACGATGGCAGCTGTTGCAGTACAAACTAATAATGTATCAATAAAAACCCCTAGCGTTTGAATTAAACCCTGTTTGACTGGATGAGTAACAGATGCCGTTGCCGCTGCATTCGGGGCAGAACCCATTCCCGCTTCATTTGAGAATAAACCACGTTTTATCCCGTTCATGATTGCTGCCCCTAACAAACCAGCAAAGGCTTCTTCCAATCCAAATGCAGACTTAATGATCAACGCTAACACACCGGGGAGCTCAGTAAAATTTTGAATTACAACCAGGAGTGCGATAATAATATAAAGAACTGCCATAACCGGAACAATAATTTGAGTGACACTTACAACACGCTTTAATCCACCAAAGACGATAATACCTGTTATAACAGCAATTATGATCCCAACGACAACACGATTAGCACCGAAACTTTCTTCAAAAGCAATGGATATCGTATTTGCTTGTACCGCATTAAACACAAAGCCATATGTAAATGTAATAACTACGGCAAAAATGATCCCCATCCACCTTTTATTTAATCCTTTTTCCATATAATAGGCGGGACCACCACGAAACAACCCAGTTTCGTGATCTTTAATTTTATATACTTGTGCTAGTGTACTTTCAACTAGTGAAGTTGCACCACCAATTAGTGCAATCATCCACATCCAAAAAATTGCACCAGGTCCTCCAAGGGCAATTGCCGTCGCAACCCCGGCTATATTTCCAGTCCCAATCCGGGATGCAGCAGAAATTGTAAAAGCCTGAAAAGAAGAGATCCCTTTTTTCCCTGATTCATCTCTTGGAGTACTTTCCGTAATAACTTTAAACATATCAGAGATTAATCGGAATTGAATAAAGCCTGTCTTAAATGTAAAAAAAAGACCAACTCCAACCAACAATATGATTAACAAATACGAATACAAAAAGGTATTGATTTCACCTAAAGTACTACCAAACCAGTCCATAGATTCCCCTCCTACACTTATAGTTACAAATCCTTCTATTCCTTATACATTTTTTGGGACAGAGGGACATGTCCATAGTCCCAAAGTTTTTTATTTAAGACGGTTTCTAGCGGAAACACTGTAAAATAAAAGTGGGACACGATAAATATCCCCGTGTCCCACCCTTTTATACAAATTTCATCTGTTCATTTCTAATGCGTATTGCTCTTTCAGGATAATCTGTAATAATCGCATTGACTTTAAGACTAAGTAATTTTTCAATTTCATTTGGTTCATTGACCGTCCAAACCCTTACCTTATCAAAAAGATGTTGGAAACTCTTCTCATTATCCTCTTTAATCTTTTTATTAAGATAATGAATGGCTTCTTTTGGGAAATACATTGGGAATTGCTTGCTGAGTTGTAATACTTGTTGGTATATTTCCCCCTTTGGCAAAAGAATCGCTTTGTTTAAGTGAAAAGCCTCTAAATATAACGAAGTAAGATAATCGTGTGGAAGAGAAATACCTTCATTTAACAACCAGGCTATTTTGGTGTCTGAGTTAATCTGCTTTATTCTCAAAATGGATGGCAAATGAAAGGATGAATAAATTATCTCTAAATTCTTTCCATATCGCTCAACAATTGCTAGTACCTTTTCCTCAATTCCTTCGTAAGGTACAGAATAGGTTTTTAGCTCGATATTAAGTTCGATTTGATGAGGAGCCACTAACGTTAGTACTTCTTCAAGCGTAGGGACCTGCTCATTATCCCATGCTTCCTCGTATTCGTTAAAATGTGTGAAGGAGCTTCCGGCGCTGTATTGTCTGATCTCAGCTAAGGTTAAATCTTTTATCCAACCAGATCCAGTTGTTGTTCGTTCAAGCGTCTCATCATGAATGACAACAACTTCCCCATCCTTTGTCAGATGGACGTCTAATTCCAAACCATCCACACCTTGATCAATTGCCTTTTTAAAACTAAGCAAAGTATTTTCAGGATATAATCCCTTTGCACCACGGTGTCCATAAATTTTTGTCATCGAAAGTCACCCTCTACATTCGTTTTTTAAAGTGTATTATCTGTACCCATCTTAAAGTTCTTTTTTGTAAAAAAATAGTGGGACACGGTACCTGTCCCCGTGTCCCAAAAACTGAGGAGCAGAACGCCGTGTCCCAACGATTTATTTTGCTCTTGCTTTGTTGGCTTGTTCAATTGCTTTGTTAAATTGGTCTACAGCAGTGGTATAGGCCTCATCTACAGACCCGCCATTGTATACGGATTCGAGGGCTGTTTCCATTACTTTTCTACCCTGTGGAAGCATATCCATTAAAGCGCCTTGTGTAGCAAATGATGATTTAGTTGCTTGTAATTGATCCACCGTAACACGTAATTGTGGTTTTTCAGTATGGGCATCTTTTACCAATTGTTCCTCGTATGCATCAGGGTTTATAGCAAAGTAACCTGTACCTACATGCCATTTTGCTTGTACTTCTGGAGTTTGTAAATATTTCATGAATTCCCATGCCGCTTTTGTTTCTGATTCTGGTTTTCCATCGATCATCCAAAGACTAGCTCCACCAATGACTACCCCTTCACGTTCCTTATTTTCAGGGTGTGGTAGGAAGGCAATACCCACTTCAAAAGGAGCATTGTCGATAACATCTCTAGCACTAGCTGATGATTGTAAAAACATGGCTACATCCCCAGCTAAAAATCCAGCAACCATGTTATCTCCGTTTGTACCATAATTCGCAAATGTACCGTCGTCTACCATTCTTTTAACCCATTCAAAAATGGATTTTCCTTCATCTTCTGTCCATCCGATCTCAGTTGGAGTCTCTGAACGTCCATTGTCATTATTCAGTAGTAAAGCCCCTTGATTCGCTAATAATTGTTCCCATAACCACCCATACGCTTGTAAAGCGAAGCCTTTCATTTCCGGATTGGATTCCACAATCGCTTTACCAGTAGCTTCTACTTCTTCATAAGTTGCAGGAGGTGATTCTGGATCTAATCCAGCTGCAGAAAATGCATCTTTGTTATAATACATAACCGGTGTGGATGAGTTAAATGGCATTGAATAAAACTTTCCATCTAATGAGTAATAATTCACAATGTTTTCTTCTAATCCACTCATTTCATAACCATCAGCATCTACTAGTTCTTGAATCGGGATAATATTTCCACTATTAATCATTGACATAGTTCCGATTTCGAAGGTTTGAATCATTGTTGGAGCACTATCAGTACCAGCAACAGCATTAAACTTTGTTAATGATTCATCGTATGTACCTTGATATTCCGCATTTACTTGAATATCCTCCTGTGATGTATTGAAGTCTTCCACAATTGCATCTAGTGCTTCTTGACCCGCACCACCCATAGAGTGCCAAAAAGTTACAACCTGTGGGCCACTACTTTCTTCCGAATCTGATCTGTCATTTCCTGAGTTTTGGTTGCTGTCTCCAGAGGTGGACTCACCTCCAGCACATGCTGTCAAAAGCAAAACGAAACCTAGAGCAAGGAACATCATAAATCTTTTCATTTCTTCATCTCCTTTATTGTATGTTCGAGGTATCTGTTATTTTACGGCGCCCTCTGTTAAACCTGTTTGTAGCTTCTTTTGTCCTAGGAAAAGCAGTATTAATGTTGGGATAATCACAATAACAGCTCCTGCCATGATGACACCCCAATCATTTAACTGTTCCTGTGTTTGTAATTGTTTCAAGCCAATTTGCACCGTTCGAACAGTGTCGTTAGTGGTTGCAAGAAGTGGCCATAAATACATATTCCATGATGTTAAAAAACCATATACCCCTAATGTAACTAGGCTAGTCCTTGATACAGGCAATACGACAGTTAAGAAAAATTTGAAATCACCAATCCCAGCAATTTGGCTCGCTTCCCTTAGTTCTTTAGGAATTTGTTTAAAGTTCTGTCGTAACAAAAAGGTGCCAAACGTCGTTGCAAAGAATGGAATGGTTAAGCCTGCGTAATTATCAAGCCAGCCTAAATCACGGATAATGTGAAAGTTAGGAATGATAGACGCCTCAAAGGGAACCATCATTGTTGCAATAAACAGATAAAATAATAAATCTCTTCCTTTAAATTCTAAAAATACGAAAGCATAGGCTGCTAGACTTGATAAAGCCAGTTGGCCGAGCATAATCACAATTGAAACTACAAAACTATTAAACAAATATTTGAATAACGGAAAACGTTCAAAAGCTGCAACATAATTGTCTGCTGTTAGCTCGGTCGGCATACTAGCTGTTAAAATATCCTGGTTCGTCATGAAACTCATAACAATCGCCATTATGGCTGGGCCTGCAATTAAAAGGGCTGAGACAATTAATAGGATATAGAAGGTTACCTTTCTCCCCAATGACATCATCATTGATAGTGGACCCTCCTCTCACCTAGCTTAAATTGCAGTGCAGTCATTACTAAAATTAGTATAAATAACACAATTGCTTGTGCACTTGCTGACCCGAATTGATAATTCACAAATGCCTCACGGTAAATCGAATACACGATTAGGTTCGTCTCATTTGCTGGACCGCCTTGTGTCAAAATATCAATTTGACCAAACGTTTGGAACGAATTGATAATCGAGACTGTAATCACAAAAAATAATGTCGGTGAAAGCATCGGGACCGTAATTCTTCTAAATTTATAAAAATACCCTGACCCCTCAATATCCGCACTTTCATATAGTGAGGTATCGATAGATTGTAAACCACCTAACAAAATCAAAAATGTAAAACCTATATTCATCCAAACAGTCGTAATGGCAATCGCAATCATTGCCCATTTCGGATCTGTTAACCAGCCAATCGATTCCGCTCCAAACATATTAAGTAATTGGTTCAATAAACCCATTGTCGGATTGAATAAGTACAGCCAGAATACAGAAGCAGCCGCAACCGATATTCCCATGGTTGACGTATAAACGGTTCGAAAAAAGCCAATACCCTTTAACTTCTCATTAGAAATGACGGCTAAAAACAAACTGATAATAATAGTTGCAGGTACCGTATAGATGACAAATAAAAAGGTATTTTTAAAGCTCTTTAGAAAAATAGGATCAGAGAACATATATAGATAGTTTTCTAAACCCACGAATACAGTCGTAGCTCCCTTTGCATCAGTTAAAAAGAAACTTAAATAGAGAGTTTTAAACAAAGGGTAAAATAGAAAAACACCAAACAAAACAATAGATGGCAACAAAAATACAATTCCTTTAAATAAACTTGAAATGCGTTTTTTCCTTCTTGCTTTTTCAATTTGAGCAGTAAAGGATTCTTTACTTTCAATAATTGGACTGATCATACTCATATGGCTACAACCTCTTGTCTCTTCCCTAGTTGAGCAGATTTAAGTAGATTCCCACTGTCACCATCAAAAAACAAGATGTATTCTGGCTTAATTTGCACAGGGACCATTTGTCCAAATTGAACGTTCCATTGTCCAGGCCATTTCGCTGTCCATAATTCAGAACCTACATCAAAAGCAATGGATGTTTCATTGCCTAATTGTTCAATATTCACTGCTTCCAAATATGAAAGATGTTCTTCTTTATTTAGCCCCGAAAATATATGTTCAGCGCGTATCCCCACGACTAGGTTCCGATTTCGTGGTAGATCACTTGTTATCTTAGGATCTACTGGTATATGTAGCTGATTTTCAATAATCAGTTGGCTCTCATCCTCCGAAAATGTAGCCTTTCCCAGATTCATTTTTGGTGAACCGATAAACGACGCAACAAATAAATTTTTAGGTTCGTTATATAAGGTAATCGGTTTACCTACTTGTTGGATTTTACCCTCATTTAGCACCATAATTCGGTCACCCATTGTCATCGCTTCAACTTGGTCATGGGTAACATAAATCATCGTTAATCCTAGACGTTTCTGAAGCCTTCGAATTTGAACCCGCATATTAGCACGTAGCTTTGCATCCAAATTAGATAGTGGTTCATCCATTAAACATAAAGGGGCATGACTTACAACTGATCGTCCAAGTGCAACACGTTGTCTTTGACCGCCAGAAAGCTCCCTAGGTTTCCGTTTCAGCAAACCACTTAACCCTAGCATTTCTGCAGATTCTATAAGCCTTCTTTGTTGTTCTTTTTTATCCACTTTCCTTGCTTTTAAGCCAAACAGGATATTTTGTTCTACAGTTAAATGTGGATATAATGCATAGTTTTGAAAGACCATAGATAAATCTCGGTTCTTTGGGGGGAGCAGATTCACGACTTCATTATTGATCTTCAATATTCCACCCGAAATTTCCTCAAGACCCGCAATCATCCGAAGCAATGTACTCTTTCCCGATCCAGAAGGACCAACAAGTACGAAAAATTCACCCTCTTCTATCGAAACATTGATACCGTCCAATACATCCTTTTGTTTATCATAGGATTTAGAGATGTCAGTTAACTCAACTCGACTCATGCCAAACCTCCTTTCTAATCACATCAACATTTAACCATAATTTTTGCTATAAAAAAGCAAATTTACAGTTTTTTGACAATCTCTTAAATCTACTTGATTAACTAAAAATTAAATTCACAAATTAAACGAACCTTTACACAAAACAGGACCGATGCACTATTTACAAAAGAGGACAGGGATATGCCTATTCCTCTGGTTTTATTCACCTTGCATCGTATAGGTAGCCATTTTTTGCAAGTTCCTCTGATAGTACTACGATTTTTATGTGTTCAAGATGTGGAAATCGACCAATTTGATTGGACATCCGTCTTGAAATTTAAAAAATTGTTTTTCCCTCTGATGTAAAATTCATGTAGGGTTTTCCTCCAGATGCCCCACCGTTAAATTGACTGCCACCTTTTCCTTGAAAACTTCCTGGATCAACAAATCTTTCTTCCTCTATCCTTTGATGAAGATTCACTTTTCCCGTCAGATATATCAATAGCCGCACTGATTACAAATCCACTTTCTTCTATTTCTACACGATCCAACGACCTGTCACCGGTATTAGCAAGCAAAGGATTAATAAGCTTTTAATTACTTTCATTCCCCTTCCCCCCACCTATTTTAGAAATTAACAGAAGTAGTAGTGGAATCAACATACTTAATACCGACGTACCTTTACCACGGGAAACCTGTTGAGCAATTTCACGTGTACTTTGGTAACTTCGGACTGCGCTAGGCAATTTCTGCGCATGTGTGTCTGAAGGCGGGGGATCTTCGGACAGAACTAGGCAATTTCTGCTGAGCTGTGTCTGAAGTTTTGGCATCTTCGGACTGTGCTAGGCAATTTCTGCTGAGCTGTGTCTGAAGCTTTGGTTTCTTCGGACAACGCTAGGCAATTTCCACAAGAGTGTGTCTGAAGTTGAGGCATCTTCGGACTGCGCTAGGCAATTTCTGCGCATGGGTGTCTGAAGGCGAGGTATCTTCGGACAGTACATGGCAATTTTTGCTGGGCTGTGTCTGAAGTTTTGGCATCTTCGGACTGCGCTAGACAATTTCCGCTGAGCTGTGTCTGAAGTTGAGGCATCTTCGGACTGCGCTAGGCAATTTTTACGCATGTGTGTCTGAAGGCGGGGCATCTTCGGACAGAACTAGGCAATTTCTGCTGAGCTGTGTCTGAAGTTTTGGCATCTTCGGACTGTGCTAGGCAATTTCTGCTGAGCTGTGTCTGAAGTTGAGGCATCTTCGGACTGCGCAAGGCAATTTCCGCTGAGCTGTGTCTGAAGTTGAGGCATCTTCGGACTGCGCTATGCAATTTTTGCGCATGGGTGTCTGAAGGCGGGGGATCTTCGGACAGAACTAGGCAATTTCTGCTGGGCTGTGTCTGAAGTTTTGGCATCTTCGGACTGCGCTAGGCTATTTCTGCTGGGGTGTGTCCGAAGTTGAGGTATCTTCGGACAACGCTAGGCAATTTTTGCGCTTGTGTGTCTGAAGGCGGGGGATCTTCGGACAGCACAAAGTAATTTCTGCTGAGCTGTGTCCGAAGTTTGGGTATCTTCGGACAACGCTAGGCAATTTTTACGCATGGGTGTCTGAAGGCGGGGCATCTTCGGACAGCACAAGGCAATTTCTGCTGAGCTGTGTCTGAAGTTTTGGCATCTTTGGACTGCGCTAGGCAATTTCCGCTGAGCTGTGTCCGAAGCTTTGGTATCTTCGTACAACGCTAGGCAATTTCCACAAGAGTGTGTCTGAAGTTGAGGCATCTTCGGACAACGCTAGGCAAGATCTGCTCATGGGTGTCTGAAGTCAAGTAATTCCTTTTAATGATAAAGTTTTGCAGTACTTCAGCAGCAGCTGCTGGTTCTCAAAAAAGTTAAAGCGTGAATTCGTATGTGGATTCACGCTAGAAATGTATTGTAATTTACTGTTTTGATCGTTGAATCGGAATCCGTTAACTATTCAGTAGGCCCTTTGTCTGAGTTCTTATACAATTCATTACTCAAGTGCCCGAATTCTTCGATTGATAATGTTTCTCCGCGACGTTTTGGATCGATATTTGAAGTGGCTAAACACCCTTCAATTACTTCTTTTAAAGCTTGCCCGTTTGATCCATACACCAAACTTCGAGATTTCTAACACATTTTGCGGTGCCATCGCAATGATCTACATAATAGGAGAAAGAATAAAAATAAATTTCACTCGTTTTACCTTCTTAAAAACAGACCCCAATGCAGGAAGCGTTACATCAAAGGTCATTGAAGCGTGCTGAACAGTGTCATAACCTAAATTGTAAAAAAGATTGATTCAAACCTCTCAAAGAATCCTCCCGGATCCTTAGATTTTATTCCATAATTTGTTTTAAGTTTTTTTGGTAAATTTAAAAAAACAATTGAAATATTTTTGAATCATGTTATTGTTGTTATATCGAAATATTATTCTATAAATAACAATTCTACTTTACTATTAATAAATGTTTATATTTTTTTAAGTGTTTGTAACCGATTACAAAAATAACAGAAAAGTCTATTAAAATCGATTTCAATAAAAAATCAATCAGCTTTCGGTCCAATCGGCTAGTATAGATGGCATGACCGAGAGAGTCTTACACAACTTTTGAAAACGCATTCAAATAAACTATTTTAGAATAATAAAAATCAATTTAAAGGAGAGTTATTCATGGATATTATTAAAGGTACCGCATTATTGTTACTAGTTTTAGCCTGCTTTTCCCTATTTAGCTATAAGGCACCAAAGGGAATGAAGGCAATGGCAGCTCTTGCTGGAGCGGCATGTGCTGCGTTTCTTGTTGAAGCATTTCAATTATTTGTAGGTGGAGATTTATTAGGAATTGAATTTCTTGGTGAAGTTGGAAAAGCAGCAGGGGGTATGGGCGGCGTTGCAGCAGCAGCTCTTGTTGCACTTGCAGTTGGAGTATCACCAGTATATGCCTTGTTACTTGGGGTAAGCTGTGCTGGGCTAGGATTATTGCCAGGGTTTGTTGCTGGATATTTAATTGCATTCCTTGTTAAATTCATTGAAAAGAAAGTACCTGGTGGTTTGGATCTTATTGTCATTATTATCCTTTGTGCACCTTTAGTTCGTTTAATTGGAGAATTCATGACCCCTGTAGTGGATGCGACTTTATTAAATATTGGTGGAATTATTACAGAGACAGCAAATAGTAATCCAATTTTGATGGGAATCATTTTGGGTGGAACAATTACAGTGGTTGCAACAGCGCCACTTAGTTCAATGGCTTTAACTGCAATGCTTGGACTAACGGGAGTACCAATGGCCATTGGTGCCTTGGCAGTATTTGGATCATCTTTTATGAATTACGTGCTTTTTGATCGAATGAAGTTTGGAGATCGTAAGACTACTATTTCAGTAGCTGTTGAACCATTAACTCAGGCTCACATTATTTCTGCAAACCCTATTCCAGTATATGTAACGAACTTTGTAGGCGGGGCAAGTGCCGGTGTTATTATCGCGCTATCTGGTCTCATCAATAATGCAACTGGGACAGCAACGCCAATTGCTGGTCTAGCTGTTATGTACGGATTTAATAATCCAATGAAAGTAACCATGATTGCACTCGCATGTGCAGCAGTTGGTGTATTGTGTGGGTATTTAGGTTCACTAGTCTTTAAGAATTACAAAATTAAGACAGTTGATCAATTACAAGGAGAAGCAGCATCAAAAGAAGCGGCATAGACTTGCATTATTTTTTTGATAAAAGGAGAGTTTTACATGAAATATCGTTCGGCTTTTGACATTATTGGTCCAGTGATGATTGGCCCTTCTAGCTCTCATACAGCTGGAGCAGCACGAATTGGGAGGATCGCTCGTACTTTATTTGAAAAACAACCAAAGAAAGCCATTGTTTCTTTATATGGTTCATTTGCAAAAACCTATAAGGGACACGGGACAGATTTAGCTATTGTAGCTGGCTTGTTGGATTTTGATACCTTTGATAAACGAATTCCGGATTCTTTGGCAATAGCAGAAAAGTCAGGAATGGAAGTTATTTTTCAAACCGAGGAAGCTGTACCAGACCATCCTAATACGGTTAAGATAAATTTATTCGACAATGATAATGAGTTAGAATTAATCGGGATTTCCATCGGTGGAGGCACCATTGAAATTACAGAAATTAATTCCTTTAAGCTTAAACTATCTGGTGATCCAGCCATACTGGTTATGCATCAGGATCGATTTGGAATTATCTCGTATGTGACTTCAGTTCTAGCAAAATATGAAATTAATATTGGTCATATGGAGGTCGCCCGTAAGGATAAGGGAGAAACGGCGATCATGGTGATTGAAGTCGACCAAAAAATAGCGGATGAAGTGATACAAGAATTAAGAAGTCTTTCTTACGTATCCAGAGTCATTAGAATGGTTGAGTAAAAATAGAGATTAAGAGTAAATTTGGACAACAGGAGGACAAACGATGTTTCGAAATGTAGCTGAACTTGTTACGTTAGCAGAACAACACCAAGTGAAAATTGCTGAAATTATGATACGGCAGGAAATTGAAGTTACGGGGTTAACTCGCGAAGAGATAATTGCAAAAATGGAAAACAACTTAACGGTAATGGAACAAGCATTAGAGCGCGGACTTCAAGGTGTGAAGTCTCAGACCGGGCTTACTGGCGGTGATGCTGTCTTGCTTCAAAAATATATCAAAAGTGGGAGAGCATTGTCTGGCCATATATTATTGGATGCCGTGAGCAAGGCAGTTGCAACAAATGAAGTAAATGCAGCCATGGGAGTTATTTGCGCTACTCCAACAGCAGGTTCAGCTGGAGTTGTACCAGGCACATTATTTGCCGTCAAAGAACAGTTAAATCCGTCACGCCAGGAAATGATCGAGTTTTTATTCACAGCAGCTGCATTTGGTTTTGTTGTCGCTAATAATGCAACAGTATCCGGCGCTGCTGGTGGATGTCAGGCAGAGGTTGGTTCAGCAGCAGGTATGGCCGCAGCTTCGATTGTTGAGATGGCAGGCGGTACACCACAACAAGCGGCCGAAGCCATGGCCATCACACTAAAAAACATGTTAGGACTCGTTTGCGATCCTGTTGCAGGCCTAGTGGAGGTCCCATGTGTAAAGCGTAACGCTATGGGTGCATCGAATGCAATAACTGCTGCTGATATGGCTCTTGCAGGAATTACGAGTAGAATTCCATGTGATGAGGTAATAGGTGCAATGTATGCGATTGGCAAATCAATGCCCTCATCTTTACGGGAAACGGCAGAAGGTGGATTAGCAGCAACACCAACAGGACGGAGATTGGAGGCAGAAATTTTCGGACAACCCAAGGAAAGCTTGATGGATTATCTAGTTTAATAAAAAAAGGAACGTGATCCAATTGGATCCGTTCCAACTTCCTCATATATTAAGATTCTTTCAATACAGGTTTTCCCGCTTCAATTAATACATGATTTCTACCTAGGAAAATAGCTAATATAATAATGAATATACCCGTTCCTACTAACAGCCATTCAATTTTGATGAAATCCGCAATTGGACCGAATATTAACATTCCAAGTGGCATCATCGATGTTGAAATCATCCCCATTACACCAAAAACTCTTCCTAAATATTCTTCTTCTACTTTCTCCTGCAACAAAACAGTTGCTGGTGTATTAAAAATTGGCATCGCAACCCCGAATAAAGCCATGAACGCAAAATAAATCCAAAAGTTCGGAACAATACCAAGTCCAAATGTGCAGACACCCATTATGACACTTGCGAATCCCAAGGTTTTAATTTTATTTTCAAATCCTCCCCAGGAAGCAATGATCCCTCCTCCTACCATCATACCAAGGGAGAAGGCAACTTCGATTGCAGCAAGTCTCCATTCATCACTACCAAAACTGCGTGTAACCTGCAGTGGCGTCAAAAATGCTGCTGGTGCCATTAACACAAAGAATACAGCAAAGAATAGAAAAAATGTCTTCAGAAAAGCATGACTGTTCACATAGTGTAAACCTTGTTTAAAGTCACTAAAGTAACTAGTAGTTTGTTTTTCAGCTGCTTTCTGATGTACAGGAATTTTCAAAAAGAAAAGCAGTGTAAAAATCGCTATCGCTGCCGTTATGACATCAATAAAAAATATCATTTCTAACGAAGCGAAACCTAAAAGTGCTGCACTAACCATTGGAGATACGAACATGATAACCGCTTGAATACTTCCATTTGCTCCATTCACTTTTATCAGTTTATCCTTCGGAACAATTTGCGGTAAAATCGCACCAACAGCTGGCATTTGAATTCCCGTTCCAAAGGCACGAACCGCTGCCATCACAAATAGCAACCAGATTGCATTAAATCCCAATAAGAAGAGAATAGCAAGGATTAATGTTGAAATTGCAATAAGTCCGTCTGCTATAATAATGAGCATCTTACGGTTATAGCGATCCGCCCAAACCCCAGCAACAGGTGACAAAATAAAGGTTGGAATAAAGCCACAAATGATAAACAACGTCATCATCAAACCTGATTTCGTTTCTAAAGTTATGTGCCACATTATGGCGTATTGAACCAGTGACGATCCGAAAAGTGAAATCGTCTGGCTACTTAAAAAGAGAATGATATTCTTTAACCAATTCTCATGCAGCTTACTTTCTACTGTATTCATTTACTATCAACTCATTTCTATCGAATTTTTGTATTTACTCTACACCTACATTCATATTTTTAGACAACAAAAAAAGAGGGAATCCTCGTCCCCTCTTTAATTAACCGTAAAATATTGGTTTTCTTAAAAAATGACAGACCAATCCCATTGCTCTGAACGTAGGCAGAGCTTCAAACGTATTAAATTAACGAATGATACCTGGGAATCGTAACCTCATTGATGCTGTCACAAGAAAAACCTCCATTTCTTTATAATCGTTATTATCATAACAAATTCCCTTTTTTATTACAATTACTTTTTTGGGGATATCATGTTGAAGGCAAGAATGTATCACTTAAGCTGGTATAATACGAAAGGGAACCGATTTTTTCTTTATATTTTTAGTAGGATAATGAGCCAATTTCCCCTCGTATTTCAATTTAAGTGACGAAATGGCCATTAAGTCATTTGGTTCAATAAGTGAAAGTGGTTTTTCAAAATCAATGCTGGTACATTCATTTAGTACGGATGCTACAAACTGAGAACAGAAAAAGGCTTTCTTTCTTCTCAGTGGCCTATTTAGCACAACTCCAAATAACCCCAATAAATTGTATCGATAAGATTCCTTCTGCTCTTCAATTTCATTAATATAGCGTCTCATCTTTTGGATTTCGGCTTCTGTTACTGTAAAAGAATAGATAACACAATCAGCATGTTTAAATAATCCTTGTTTCACATCCTCTTTTACAAATCCCCCAATAAATGGATTTCTGGCAGTCTTTCTACCAAAACTATATACCTCGGTCAATTCTGTATCGAAGGAAATCGAAGCATGATTATAGGGCTTTTTCGTATATAGCTTTATCAGTCTTGTAAATACTGTCCCCGTATCTGTTAAAAGTATATATACCTTCTTATCTCTCAAAATAATTCTCCCCTTTTATTTATCAAAAGCTACCTTATAAATAACAATATACATATGAAATCTTAAGAAGAGCCTAATTGTTTTCTTAAGAAAATCTTAAGATTATAACCTTATTAATTGCCGTTAGGTCAAATTAAATTTCTTGTACTGAAATTGTAAGTGTCAAATGAAATCATATAATTTATCATACAAAATGTTAGGAATACGTTTAACCAACCGGAGTCTAAATTAAGACTAAGTCCCTAGACCTATTTAGAAAGGTGGACTGCATCCTATTTCAGAAACAAAGAAAAGACTGAACCCTAATTGGTTCAGTCTCGAAATTACTTTGTTTTTTATTGAATGGGAAATTACAGCACTTCTACAATACATATTTTGTGACTAGGAATAGCGAAGAATTGATCATCTTTGCAGATAAACATTTCTCTGATATTTCTCTCTCTGATTTTCCTTTAGTCCGTTAGCAAGAAGATAGAGAGAAAATAGAAATAACAAATACCCTAACAGTGGAAAACCAATAATCCATTTTGCAGAATAATATGCGAGCCTAGATTGACCAATTAGTCCAGCCCATTCATTTGTAATAGAAAGATATATCGTTGGGGAGACCTGCAACTCGGTTCCTCCAAAGAATAAATTAAAAATAGCTAATTGACCGATTAAATTTAATACAAGAATAACCTCGTTAACTAATATAAGTAGTAAGTTCCCTTTTAATGTGGGAAAAATATGTTCTTTTACTATATGAATCTTATTACCACCGACCGTTTGAGAAGCCAACACAAACGGACTCTCCCTTATTTCAATCGTTTTAGCAAGCACAACTTGATAGACTCCTGGAATTCCAAGAATAATCATCAACATGCATTGAAACAACACTAACGACATCGTTCCAACCGACGGCTGAATATTAATTCCTATCATCACAAAATAAATGATCACAAATGGTGGAATCCCACTTAATACAGTGACTCTTGGCGTCCATTGATGCTCCTTTTTTTGCAAGCCGTGGTACATCCCGAAGAAACCACCAATGATTACTCTGATAATAGCTACTGCTATTGAAGCAAACACTGTATACTTAGCTCCATAAAGCATTAATGTTAAAATATCATATCCCCATTTATCCGTACCAAATACATGCTCCTTTGAAGGCGGGAATGGCGCTGCGCGAAGCTGCTCCCCTTCATCTGTTTGAACGTATTTAATTTTCTTTGAATAATCCTCTTCGTACGGTGCAAACGATGGCCCAAATATGGCCAGCACTACAAATAAAAGTAGCATCACTAATCCCACGACCAGCTTTATATTATGTAGCGTACGCATGTTTAAGTGCCCTTTCAATCAGAATCACAATAAACTTCATTACAAAATACACTGACATATACAAGATGAAAAATGAAAGAAAACATAGTACGACTAAATTGTATTGGTATTCCATTCCCATTGGAAATAACATGGACGTCAGCCCTTTATTATTATATAGATATTCAATGATAAATAGGTTTCCTACCATAATTGAAACTACTTTATGCAAATCAGCTTTTAAATAAGGAATTACATTAGGTGTCACATGAAAAAGATAGATATGTCTTTTGCGAAATCCTTTTGATAACGCCGTTCGAATATAATCTTCTGTTAATACATCAAAGGATTTTTCACTTAAAGATCTAACTAAATAGACAAACGGAAGGATAAACATAGTAACCAAAGGAAGGATTATTGCAGGTTCGTCCATATTTGATGATGCTACTCTTACAGTTTTCAAACCTGTTGCTTCATAAATATAGACCACAAGTAGTTGAAGTAAGAACACAAGAATAAAATCCGGAATTACTCAGATAAAACCCATTATGGTATTTAATCCCTTTTCACTTCTTCTCCATAGCCAAATTCCAAAAATAATGGATAGAATAATCACAAAAACTCCAGCAATTAGTAAATAGATAAATGAAGTAAGGAAATACCCTCCTACCGATTGAAAAAAGTACAGTTCTCTCTGCCCATCCATGTAGTAATAGGAACTACCATCAAATAGTCCCTGTAGAAAAGGGACTATTTCTTTCGGAATTCTTTCTACCAGAAATACCACCTTATCCTTACCGCTAAAAATAACTAAAGGGAGAGTCCCCAATATGAGTAGAAAAGTCAGGCTCCACACTTGAAACAACATCTTTTTGATATTCATTTTGCCCCTTTCAAAAATACATCTTATATCTTCAATATTATATTCTTATTGGATAATAAGAATGCGCATATGCACTTGACTTTTAATACGAACATAGGATATAAAAGAGGAGTAAGAAAAAACGCCTTAAATAAAGGGGTATGAGTTTATGTTATCGGTGGTTCTTAACTAATCCATAATTGGATAACTGGAAGAAGCGAAAAACGTAGCAAGGCTATGTTTATTTCACTATGGCTTCTTTTAGATTGTTAAGAACACGCATCATAGCTACGAAAAATGGATCTTGCTATGGCATGTTTGTCATGGTTTTTTTGTGTCTAAAAAAACCATCGATATCTATGCCAGGGCCAGGTTTATCTTCAGCCGTCATGAGCGATTTGTTCATGACGGCTTTTTTTGATTATCGCCTGTGAACATCTCCTCATGAACAATGTTTTTTATTAAAAGGAGGATTTACAATTGAATAATCAAACAATGGAAGCTTTAGGTTATTATCAAATTTTGAATGAGATCTCACAATACGCAAGAACAAGCCGGGGAAAAGAAACGTTACATTCTTTAAGACCTACACAAAACAAAAAGAGAATCGAGCATTCTTTACATGAAATTTCAGAAGCGATGAACATCCTTGAAATCAGCGGAAGTATCCCGATACACTCCTTGGATCAAATCGAGCACTATATTGAGCAAGCAAAAAAAGGAATCGCAATAAAAGTGGACCAATTCACACGGATTGTTTCATTCCTAGATCACTGTCAAAAGCTAAAGCAATTTATGAAGGATAAAGAATATGCCGGTCCAATGGTAAGCATGTATGCTGCATCCATTGGAGATGTATCAGAACTAGAAGGAGAAATTAGCCGTTGTTTGCGCAATGGCCAAGTGGATGATTATGCATCAAGTGACCTTAATTATTTACGACGGCATCTCTCCAGTCTACAGGAGAAAGTAAAAGAAAAAGCACAGTCACTGGTGAAAAGCGGAAGAATTTCTCCATATTTACAGGAAACAAATGTTGCAGAACGATCGGGGCGCTATGTTCTTGCGGTAAAAAAAGAATTTAGGAAGAAAGTTCAAGGAACCGTATTAGATACTTCAGCTTCGGGTTCTACCCTCTTTATCGAACCTGTTGAATTAAGCTCGCTTCAGGAGGATATTGAACTTATTAAAATTGCAGAAGAAACTGAGGTAGAGCGGATTTTATATGAACTAACTCAGCTGTTTCTATCCTATGAACAGGTTATCCAGGTTGCAGTTGAAACCATGCATCATTACGATGTTCTTTTCGCAAAAGCTAAGTACAGTCAAAAGATTCAGGCAAACACGCCTTTAATTAATGAAGAGTTCAGGATCCATTTAAAAGAAGCACGTCATCCGATGCTTGGAACCAATGCCGTTCCGCTCACGATTCCAATCGGAGGAAAAGAACGGGCCCTTGTCATTACTGGCCCGAACACTGGAGGTAAAACCGTTACGTTAAAAACGGTAGGACTTCTCACATTGATGGCTCAATCTGGTCTCCCTATTCCGGCTAAAAAAGGGAGTGAAATTGCCATCTTTCAACATATCTTTGTCGATATTGGAGACGGGCAAAGCATTGAGCAAAATTTAAGTACGTTTAGCTCCCGTATGGTTAATATTATTGAGATTTTGAAAATGACAAACGATTCTTCACTTGTATTAATTGATGAACTTGGTTCCGGCACAGATCCAAGGGAGGGTATGGCCCTAGCCATCGTTATTCTAGAACAACTTTTTGAAAAAGGTGCTACCTTATTTGCGACTACCCATTACAGTGAAATGAAGAAATTTGCGGATGAAACGGAAGGATTTTTAAATGGTTCCATGGAGTTCGATATCCACACCTTGCAACCCACGTACAGACTTTTGCTAGGGAAAAGTGGGCAAAGCCAAGCGTTTGATATAGCTGCTAAACTTGGGATGCACCCAACACTTATCGAACGTGCACATAAGAAAGCGTATCAACAGGATAAGGATTATCATCAAAACATTGCACACGAAACATTGCAATCACCTGCCTATCAAAAGCAAATCATTGTAAATAAGTATGCTCGAAGCAACGTTGAAAAAAGAAAACAAGAGCCGCCTGCATCTAAGATCACGATCTACAATCAAGGGGATAACGTCTTGGTTGTTGCAACTGGTGAAACCGGCATAGTGTACAAAGGACCAAATGACCGTGGAGATTATATTGTGCAAATTAAAGGGGAAAAACGTACTGTTAATTATAAGAGAATGGAGTTAAAGATCTCGGCAGCAGAGCTTTACCCTTCTGATTACGATTTTGACATCATCTTCAAAAGCAAAGAATATCGAAAAATAAAAAAAGACATGAACCGCAAATTCGTAGAAGACAAATGGTTAGAAGAAGATGAGTACTCTTAAGCTAAAAAACGGTCAGTAACAGGTTCGATTTAAAAACAGAAACTCCCAATCCATTATTAGCGTGAATTCTCATACGAATTCACGCTTTAATGCGTTTTTTATAAAAAATGGGTTGGTTAAAGTCGCGATTGACTTTAAATTCGGACACAATACCGATGATTTTATTTTCGCTTGTCTGAAGATACCCCTACTTCGGACACAAATGCGATGATCTTCTCTTCCCTTGTCTGAAGATATTTCAACTTCGGACACGACTCCTTTGAGTTCGCCTTCCCTTGTCTGAAGATACTCTAACTTCGTACACTACTCCTTTGAATCCGACTTTCCTTGTCCGAAGATAACTCAACTTCGGACACAATTCCCCTGATTTCACCTCCTCTTGTCTGAAGATACTCCAACTTCGGACACTACTCCTTTGATTCCGACTTCCCTTGTCCGAAGATAACTCAACTTCGGACACTTCTCCTTTGACTTCCCCTTCCCCTGTCTGAAGATACTCTAACTTCGGACACGACTCCTTTGAATCCGACTTCCCTTGTCCGAAGATAACTTAACTTCGGACACTACTCCTTTGATTTCCCCTTCCCTTGTCTGAAGATACTCCAACTTCGGACACTACACCGATGATCTTGCTTTTCCTTGTCTGAAGATACTCCAACTTCGGACACAACCCCTTTGAGTTCGCCTTCTCTTGTCTGAAGATACTCCAACTTCGGACACTTCTCCTTTGAGCTCGTCTTCCCTTGTCTGATGATAACTCAACTTCGGACACTACTCCTTTGAGTTCGCCTTCCCTTGTCTGAAGATACTCTAACTTCGGACACTACTCCTTTGAATCCGACTTTCCTTGTCCGAAGATAACTCAACTTCGGACACAATTCCCCTGATTTCACCTCCTCTTGTCTGAAGATACTCCAACTTCGGACACTACACCGATGATCTTGCTTTCCCTTGTCTGAAGATACTCTAACTTCGGACACTACTCCTTTGAATCCGACTTCCCTTGTCCGAAGATACCTCAGCTTCGGACACAACCCCTTTGATTTCCCCTTCCCTTGTCTGAAGATACTCCAACTTCGTACACTACTCCTTTGTTTTTTACCTTCTCCTGTCCGAAGATACCCCAACACCAACTTTTGACAAAACACCGGAGGTTTTCTGTTTTATTTCTTAGTTTTGACTTTGTTTTTTTTTGTACTTTTTACGTTAAAAAGTATGCTTTTTTGATATTTTTATTGGACTGTTCGCAACTCAATACGGAAACGTTGATCCTTTATTGAATTATTGTTTTTTCTATCTAGTGGGATATCACAAGCTTCTTAGTTGACATATATTAAGTTTAAAAACGACAGGAGCCACCTCAATGATTTATATTGTTCAACCTGGAGATACTCTTTATCAGATAGCCCAAAGATTTAAAACCTCTATTGCATTATTGCTTATGTACAATCCCAAAATTACGAATTCAAATTTCATTTACCCCGGGCAAATCATTAATTTACCTCCGACAGGGCATTCCTACAAGCTCTGCCCTATTTTACGACAAGGCGATCGCGGTCCAGCTGTAAGTAGAATACAAATTCTCTTAAGAAATCAAGGAGTTTACAACGGAGTAATTGACGGCATTTATGGACCATTGACACAGAGAGCACTTTTAACCTGGCAACAAAATACAAAGGAGCTTGAGGTTACAGGGATTGTAGATGAGGAGACTTGGGTATCGTTAGGTTTTGAATGTAACGAACGTCCGGAGATTGTGCAATACATTGTGCGTCCTGGGAGTTCCTTATTTGCAATCGCCATTTGGTTTGGAGTATCTGTGGATAGCCTTATACAAGTAAATCCTCAAATTACAAATCCTAACCAAATTCTTCCTGGACAGATAATTAATATACCGGCATCATTTTTAGATTTCTAAACACAGGAAAAATATTCCATCAATAAATACAACAAATAATCCCCAACCTAGTAAAGGGAAAAATTATTATTTGGAGGTAATTGATATGGCACAATTAAGAGAAATCATGACATCAAATGTAGTTACAATTAACGAAACACAGTCAGTCCAAGAAGCTGCTGCATTAATGAGCCAACACAATATCGGGTCTGTTCCGGTAGTAAATAACAATGGACAAATGGTCGGAATTGTTACTGACCGTGATATTACTCTGCGTACAACCGCACAAGGAGAAAGTGCACAAACACCCGTATCTCAAGTTATGACTGCTCAGAAAATTGTTCAAGGTACTCCTGATATGGATGTACATGAGGCAGCAAATTTAATGGCTCAGCAACAAATTCGTCGCTTACCAGTCGTTGAAAATGGGCAAATAACAGGAATGGTTGCTTTAGGCGATTTAGCAGTACAAAATCAGTACGCAAACGAGGCCGAACAAGCATTACAAAACATCTCAACCCCATCCGCACCACAAGAATAACGGGTTTGGGTCAGAGGGACAGGTCCATTGTCCCTAAATTAATGGGACGCAGTAACAGCGTCCCTAAAATAAGATTTGAACCATTACCATAATAGTATTGTTCCCCCATCTAGCTCTCCCCCCCAAATATTATCAATCAAACACTTGTAGGCCCAAGCCCTAACAGTAAAGGACTTCTGAATTTTATACTCTGATTCATTTAATACCATTAAATCCATTCAAAAAATAATTGTATGTATTACAATTATTTTTGGTTGCACAGTATTGTGTTTGTTAAAATGGTAGTACTATACGAATGGGACAGAGGGACAGGTCCCCTGTCCCAGATATAAAATCATTTGTTAAAAAATGGTGGGACGCGGGACCTGTCGCCACGTCCCTTAGAGAAGGAGAACGACATGAAGAATCGCCCCAACATCCGTCTTTTTTATTTTATTTCTATAATGGTTTGTGTGCTGTTGTTTGTTGGGGTTAATGGGGTAATCGAAACCTTCCTTTTACCTCAGGAAAGTAAAGCAACGATTCAAGAATCTGGATCAGTCCACGATTCTTCAGTCATTCAAAAGCTATATAATAGTCAACCAGTGACGATTGTTGCGTATGGTGATTCCATTACATGGGGGTATGAACGAGATTCTAATACCGGAAGAGTAACTCAAGTAAAGAACCCTTATCCAAAAATCCTAGAGAATGAGCTAAGAAAAAAATATGGCTATCGTCATGTAAAAGTGATTAATAGAGGTCATCCCGGCTGGACATCGATCCAGGCACTTAAAAATGTTGAGAAGGAAGTGCTTAGCTACCAACCCGACCTCGTCATTTCAATGTTTGGTATAAATGACGCAAGAGGTCATTCAAAATACAGTCCTCATTCTCAACCTATCCCTGTCGATCAATATAAAGAGAATAATCAACAATTATTACGAAAGCTTCAGGAAAAAGAAATCGAAGTGGTTGTCATCTCACCGACATTGTTTACTAGTAAAAAAAATAGTGCAAATAAAACTCAGGAACACTATACAAATGTGATAAAGTCCTTAGCCATAGATGAAAGAGTCTACTATATAAATGGTTCGGAAATTCCTGTTAAAAATAATCTTAAAGACGGGATTCACTTTAAAGCCGATCAATACAAGCTAATCGCGGAAAAAATAATATCTGAGCTATTTTAACGATTGCAGGAGTTCCCTTAGCTCAATTTCCGAGATATGGTGGGACGCGGGACCTGTCCCCTTGACCCACTTGGGAGTTCGCTGAGTTCTATGTTCCGTTACATTTGTTATTTAGAAGTAATTTACGTCATAAAACGTAGCTTTCTTCAGTCCTGTCAATAGTCATATTCTAGTATTTTCTACCTCTATTACCAATGGTAGACAAAGGCTAGTTATGAATTTCAATTAGTCAAATCTATTAATTTTCAATGATTGCTAGAAGTTAATATAGTAAAAAAGTTTTAAGTTATCATTAAAGGAAAAGTCTTCCTCAAATATTACAAAATTCACATGCTATGATTGGGATGTATCTTGGTACAAACAAGAGGAGGACTGAACATGAAGAAAACTGTATTATCATTAGTAGTGGCAGGTGCACTATTAGTTACTGGGCCATTAGCTAGTTCCGCGGAGCAAGTAAGTGATCAAAAAAATGTATATGAAGGTCGTTATGTTGTATCTGTTAACAACTCTACTGATTGGAATAACCTTATTCAAAACTTACTTAAAAAATATTATTCTGGGAACTATCAAACTCAGCCTAAAGTAGAGACCCCTTCCCAACCAACTGAGGAACCAACCCAACCAAAAGCTGAAGAACCTGTTCAGGAAAAACCTGTTGTTCAACAACCTGTACAACAGCAACCATCAGAACAACCAAAAGAAACTGAGAACCAAGGCGCTTATTCATTAAGTCAGTTTGAGCAAGAAGTTGTAACTCTAACAAATAATGAACGTGCGAAATATGGCTTACAGCCACTAAAAATTGATTTAAAATTAAGTGAAGTTGCAAGAACCAAATCTACTGATATGAAGAATAAAGGGTATTTTTCACATACAAGTCCAACTTACGGATCACCATTTGAGATGATGAATCAATTTGGTATTCAATATCGTGCAGCTGGTGAAAACATTGCAAAGGGTCAACGTTCACCCCAAGAAGTTGTAAATGCATGGATGAACAGTGAAGGGCATCGGAAGAATATCTTAAACTCAAACTTCACTCATATTGGTGTAGGTCATGTAGAAGGCAATTATTGGACACAGATGTTTATCGGAAAATAAATAGTAATGTTTTTAATAAGGTCACATTAAAGAAAAACTAACTAAAATTTTCTATTCTAGAAAAAAAAGAAGCAGGTAACCTCTATAAACTGTACCCTGTGTAGTAGACACATTAAAAAAAGTCTGCTGCACAGGGTCTTTTTATGTACAATAGATTAAAAA
>NZ_JBPFDQ010000060.1:0-22845 GCF_059415045.1 Ferdinandcohnia sp. SAFN-114
GCATGTATTAGGCACGCCGCCAGCGTTCATCCTGAGCCAGGATCAAACTCTCCAATAAGAGTATTGATTGCTCAATAGTTTGTTACTTTAGAATTAAACGTTGACGCTTGTATTGTGTTCAGTTTTCAAAGAACTTTTTGACCCGCCGCTCAGAAGCGACTTTATTAATATATCATGGTGATTTATTAATGTCAATAATATTTTTTAAATCTTTTTGCCAGCTGATGTTTGTTTTTCAGCGGCGAAATATAATATAACATGCGGTTCAACTATCCGTCAACTCCAAATAGAAATATTTTATTAAAATAATAAAAACCCCTTCAAATATATGAAGGAGTTAGAGGTTTTACTTATTAACATGATAAGTTCTATGGAAAATTCCTTTCCCTTTTGTTTCGAGCTTTTCTACATTTATAAAGTGTTTTTCTACAAGGAATTCTAGATAAACCTCAAGATCCACTGAGTACACTTTAAGTTCGGGAAGCTCCATTATTTCACCGTAAGTCCAAGCGTCATCCCTTTTAGATAGAACATTTATGATATGACATGCTCCACGTTTTGCCCTTGAATGTATGAGAAATTCGCTAGCCAAGAATAAAAGCTCTAGTCGCTTTTCAAGTGATTCCTCACTTTCCAAAAGTTCAATATATAGCTTATAAATTTGGGGATCAATTTGTTTCACTTGATTCCAGACTGTGACTTCAGGATGAAAGCCATTTTCGAAGATCGCTAGTCTAGCTAAATGATGGAGCGCATGAATGACATAGTTATATGCGTCTAAATATTGCTTTGCATTAAAAAATGCTTTTCCATCCTGATAACGGCGAATTAGTTTTGCAAATTCCATACCCATTTTTATCTGTCTTTCTTCTGTGGGAAATTCATGTAGCTTGTTTCTTAAATTAATGATGTATTCATTCCGATCAAATAGTACTTTTCCGTTTAAGATCCAGTTTACAATTTTTCGATTAGTTCCTAATAGAAACCATTCTTTAATTTGACTTTCTTTTACAGTATATAAAGATGCTTTTCTATTGTCGTAATTATAATGTTTGATAAACATATTCTTCTCATGCTCTTTTACAATGACGAGTAAGGCTATGTCAAAATAATCGGTATAAGTAAAAGCATCCTTCCCCTTTTCAATTAGAATGATCCCTAATGTACTGGGTTGGCTTGCTCTTTCCTGATAAAGGGGGCGAAGTAAATCCTCCATTTTGATATCCTCCAATCAAATCCGTTGGGTATATATTTCGACGTCTAAAAAATAAAACCTTCACATCTTATGCAGAATCTTTTTTTTATTTTTATCTTTCTTTTTTATATTGTATAGTATATGAAGGAGGTTGGATTAAACATGGGTGTAAAATATTCAAGTAAAATTAATAAAATTCGTTCTTTTGCTCTTGCTTTGATTTTCGTTGGATTTATTGTCATGTACGGGGGGATCTTTTTTAAAGATCATGTTATCGTAATGACAATATTTATGATTCTTGGCCTTATTTTTATTTTAGCCAGTACTGTTGTTTATTTCTGGATCGGCTTGCTTTCGACTCGAACAATTCAGGTAACTTGCCCTTCATGCAACAAGCCAACTAAAATGTTAGGACGAGTGGATGTTTGTATGTATTGTAAGGAACCACTAACTCTTGATCCGGAACTCGAAGGAAAAGAGTTTGATGAAAAATACAATAGTAAAAAATACACTAAAGTAGAAAAGTGAAAGCCGCTACTTATCGACGACCAGAAAAGGACAAGCACTGACAGAAGGTACAGATTAACTTCCGAAGTGATTGGATAATGACTTGCGTCAATGGCAACTTGACCTAAACAAAATAGAAAAAAGCTGACAGGATTACCTCGTCAGCTTTTTTAATGAGCGCACTTTTTTTGACATTCTTGACATGAGCCGTAAATTTCCATTCTATGATGACTAACTTTAAAGCCTGTTACATGTGCTGCCAATGCTTCCACTTCATCCAATCCTGGGTAATGGAAGTCCACAATTTTACCACATTCTTCGCAAATCACATGATAATGCTGAGTAGTGATAAAATCGAAACGGCTTGATGAATCTCCGTAAGGTAATTCTTTTACTAAGCCTACTTCTTTAAAAACACGAAGATTGTTATACACGGTTGCAACGCTCATGTTTGGAAACTTTCCTTCAAGTGCTTTATAAATATCATCTGCAGTCGGGTGACTCATTGAATTAATTAAATACTCTAGTATCGCATGACGTTGCGGAGTGATTCGAACCCCGGTTTCTTTCAACGTATCAAGCGCTTCTTTCAAGTGATTGTCTGACACCGCCATGCACCTCTTTCTAGTAAACATTATTACTTTATAATCCTTATAATTAGTGTATCTCGCTCCGACCGCTTTTGTCAACATATCTACCATTACTATATGACTAATCCGATTGAATTACGATTCTTTTTTAGAATAATTCACTGATGAAGGGTTGGTTCACCCTGCCCAAGCCCATGGTTAACGTAGCGAGCCGCAACAAAAAGAAAATCAGAAAGTCGATTTAAGTAAGAGGTAACTAATGGATTTACCTGGTCTCCGACTGCAACAGCTTTTCTTTCAGCTCTTCTTACGATAGTTCTAGCAACATGGAAGGAAGCCCCTGCTTGGCTACCACCCGGTAATACAAAGTTTGTAAGTGGAGGAATTTGTGCATCCCATTTATCGATTGTTGTCTCTAAAAGGGAAATATCCCCATCGGAAACTTTCCATTTAACTTCTTTCCCTGCAGGAGTTGCAAGTTCGGCACCGACGTGAAACAAGGTCGTTTGAACCTTTTTAAAGATCGCCTCAACCTCTTCTTTGCCTTCAAATTTAGTATGATACAGGTGACTTAATCCTAATCCGATCATAGAGTTCGCTTCATCACAAGTTCCGTATGCCTCAACACGCAGGTCATTTTTTGAAACTCGCTGTCCATATACTAATGAGGTTGTGCCTTTATCCCCTGTTTTAGTATAGATTTTCATACTAATACCCCCGGTCTAAGTCAATTTTATTGATAAACTCACTGCCGCCTTGCTTAAAAACATGTAGGTTTTGTTCAAAGATCTCAAATGATCGTGGTTGATAAAATTTTGATTTACTCGAGATATGTGGGGTAACTGTCACATTTTCAAGTGTCCAAAAAGGATGTTTGCTTGGTAGTGGTTCTTCTTCGAACACATCCAATACTGCGTGTGAAATCTTATTTAATTGAACCGCTCGTAATATGACTTCGTCTTTCACTAAATCTCCTCGCCCAATATTAATGAAAACTGCGTCTTTTTTCATTAAATCAAAATGAGTATCAGTTAGAATGTATTTTGTTTCATCCGTACTCGGTAGGACTGAAACAAGATAATCAACATTTTCGCATACGTAATTAAGTCCATCATATTGAACCATTTCATCAACAAATTCATGCTTGTTCCCGCTGCGATTTAATCCGATGACCTTCATATGAAAAGCTTTTGCTAATCGAGCTATTTCACCGCCAATCGCACCCACTCCCAGGATGCCCAGTGTTTTTCCATGTAACTCTCCTACCGGAAAATTCGTCAGGCGATCCCAGCTTTTGTCTTTTTGCTGCTCAACGATTTTTTTATTTTTCTTTGTGACATGTAGCATCATCGAAAGTGTGTATTCAGACATTGGGATTTTGTGAATTCCCCGTACGTTTGTAACAAGAAGCCCTTTTTCCTTAATCGCTTTAAAAGGCATTAGTTCTAATCCTGCTGAGATCACCATAATCCATTTTAGATTTTTGGCCATTTCAATATGTTCGGAGTTTAAGTCCTCCCCGTATGTAAGTAAAATATCTGCTTTATGTAGTTCCGGTATGGCCTCTTCTATATCCTCACAATAGATAAATTCTTCATCCGGAAACGCCTTTTTCATTTTTTCTGTTACTTCTTCAATTGGAATAAATGTTGATAAAATTCGCATAATTACGCCTCCTTACCTACTATAGTATCAACTTTCTAAAAGAAGTAAAACAAAAAAAGGTGCGAGATTTCTCTCGCACAAAATTCGCTAACATCTGAGGAGGTATGCCCTACACTAATAAGATACGTCGTTAAACTGAATGTGTATAGACGTTTGACACAATCTGTAAAAAATAGGCACTCTATTAGTCCGTCCATTTGAAGTATTTTAAACCAATGATTGTTGATACAATTAGAATTCCAACTAAGATTCCGATGTCAAGCAATGCACCTGAAGAAAATAGTGTTCCATTCCAGCCATCTCTTAAGACATTAACTACATAGGTAAGCGGTACGATGGCAGCAATCTTTTGAAGAATCTCTGGGTAAGTTTCTAACGGAATTGTTGCCCCTGATAGAAACATCATTGGGTACATCGCAATCATGGCAACGCCTAATGCAGTTTGCATTCTCTTTGTGATGCTTGAAACGATAAAGCCGATAGAGAAAAATGTAATCGCGCTAAATGTTAAAGCTACAAAAAATTCAAATGGATGCGCAGTTAGTTCTGAACCAAAACCAAATTTTGCGATCAAAAGGATTTCAATTGCCCCAACGTAGATCGCGATAAAGCCTTTTAAAATGGTTGCAGTAAAGATAGCATTTTGATTGATTGGTGTTCCTTTTAAACGTTTGTAAACTCCTTTTTCACGGTCGATTACAATTTGCAGCCCCATCGAGAAAAAGGCTGTTGTAAAAATAATGATGGCAATCATACTTGGAATGTACGCTTGGAAATAATTAAGTCCCTCGTATGAGTTTGATTCAAACATTAACCCAAAAACGACAAAGCTGACGGCAGGGACAATAAGAGTAAACAATAAAGCTAGTGTTTCACGAAAAAATAATCTTAATTCCATTTGTGTATGTGTAATAATTGATTGCATTTGTTTTTCCTCCTTATTAAATCAAATGCGCCTTGGCGTATTTGCGCCCAGATTTTTTCGAGCTCGCTCGAAAAATCACCTTTGAAAATCTGTGGCATCCGCCGGAGGCATAACTTTATTCAGTCAAGGTTCGAACCACTTCTGATTTGATTCTCCCACTTAGAAAATAAGGACTCTTGCTGAATAAAGTTAAACTGCATATTTTAAGTAAACCTCTTCCATAGTCCCTGCTCCTTGCAGATATGAATCGATTAAGTTCTGTGGTTTGTCACAGGCAACAAGCTTTCCCTTTTTAATAATGGCGATTCGGTCACAGTGCTTTTGCGCTTCATCCATGTAATGTGTTGATAAGAGTATTGTTTTTCCTTCGTCACGATATTGGTTGATGCAGGTCCAGAGATCACGTCTTGCTTGTGGGTCTAATCCTGTCGTAGGTTCGTCGAGAAAGATAATGTCTGGATCATTTACTAGCGCTAATGCAAGCGATGTACGCTGCTGCCAGCCCCCTGACAGATTTTTAACATATTTGTTTAGATAAGGTTTGAGTCCCAGTGCTTCGATGATTTCCTGTAAGTTTCGTGTTTTATCATAATAGGAACTAAATAATTTAAGTGCTTCTTTCACTTTGATTCGATCGTATAGGGCTGTTTGTTGAAGCTGGATACCGATTTTTTGTTTGATTTCATTTGATGCTTCTTCAACATTCATCCCTAGAACTTTAACAGTTCCTGCATCAGGTCTTCGAATGCCCATCATAATTTCAAGAGTGGTTGATTTTCCTGCTCCATTCGCACCGATGATTCCGAGCACTTCTCCTTTTTTGACTTGTAGGCTGATACCGTCAACAGCTTTCACATCTCCATAACTTTTCGATATATTTGTAAGCTCAATAACAGATTGATTCATGTTAAGGTCCTCCTTTATGCTTTCCCTTTGTTTTGTTACTTTTATCATAGTCAGCGAACCTTAACTCAACCTTAAGTGAGTCTTATATCTTGCTTAAAATTGAAAAAAGTATAGCAATGGCTATACTTTTAGTGGTAGTTCGATTATAAAATTGGTTTTTCCTTGTTTTGGCGTTGTATCTACTCGGATGTTTCCGTTATGTAGTTCAATGATTTTCTTTGTGATGGCAAGGCCAAGTCCTGAGCCTTCGTCGTTCATTCTGCTTTTATCGCCTCTTACGAAAGGATCGAATACTGTTCGGGCGATATCTTCTCTGATGCCGATACCATCGTCACCTATTTCAATTATTATTTTTTCTTCATTCTTAGTTAATTTGAGAAAAACTTTTGTTTCCTCAGGATTATATTTATTAATATTTTGCAGAAGGTTCGACAACGCCCTGTTTAACAGCTTTTGATCAAATGCGTGCATTATTTTTTCATTTGGTATATCGATCTCTAGCTCCATGTCCTTTTCCTCAAAAATATCATAATGCTCAGCAATGACTCCGCGGTAAAATTCACAAATATCTTTTTTCTCTTTTTGAATAGGAACATCAGGACTATCTAATTTTGAGAACATAAAAAGCTCATCGATTAATGACGTTACACGAATTGATTTCTCATAGATGTACCTTAAGTACTTCTTCGTTTGTTCCTCGTCTTTTACAAGCCCTTCATACAACACCTTGGAATACCCTTGAATGGTGGTGATAGGAGTTTTTAAATCATGTGAAATATCTGCAAGCATTTGCTTTTTACTCTCTTCCAATCTTGTTTTTTCTCGATTCTTTTGTTCAAGCTCTTCCGCAGTTCGTTTCAAGTTTTCGCTCATTTCCTTATACTTTATCGAACCTTTCATGATAAATGGGAGGATGCTACCACCAAACAAAGGTGGGCCAAAGTTAAGAATGGCGGAATATTCTCCTGAAAGGACAACCTGATAGATTAGGAACAGACCAAAAATTGTGAAGAGGCCACAAAGGACGTAGAGCATTTGCATTGGTAGACGAACCATCTGATACACAATAATGAATATCATGTAAATATACAATGGGTTATACGCAAAACCAAATAATAGAATGATTGACATCTGAATAAACATAAGTGGAAGTGTGTGCTGAGGGTTCCAATACACCTGTCGATAAGCTAAAACAAAGACTGTCACTAGCAATAGACCCAGTAATAGTTTCCCTTGTGATTCCTGAAATAAAAAGTAAAGTGGGAAAACCAGGTTTGCAATGTATAAATACGGGATTACTCCTTCTTGTTCTGGAAAGACCCGATAGATTAATTTTTTCATATATCTCTTCCTCTTAGTTTCATATACTTCTACTTTTTGCTCACAAATTTATACCCAAGGCCTCTTATCGTTTTTATATAGTTTGGTTTTTTGGGATTTTCCTCAAGCTTTTCTCTTAGCTTTGATATATGAACGTTAATCGTATTGTCTTCTTCCCCACCCATGTAATAATCATTCCATGCTCGTTCAAAGATTTGTTGTTTTGTATACACCCTACCAGGTGAACTCATTAATAACTCCAAGATTCGATATTCAATTTTTGTAAGTGGAATTGTCGCGTCATCCTTCCTAGCAGAATAGGTGCTCTCATCTAAGACGATATCTCCCACCTTTATAAGTAGGCTTTCAGATTGGGGTGTAGACTCCTGTTTATAACTATAGCTTCTTCTTAGCTGAGCCTGTACTCGAGCAATCACCTCTAATGGATTAAATGGCTTCGGAATGAAATCATCTGCTCCAAGGCCGAGACCTAGAATTTTATCGTTATCCTCGTTTTTTGCAGAAATGATGATGATAGGAATGTGCAAATTCTGTCTTACTTTCTTTATTAGCTGATAGCCGTTAATATTGGGCATCATTAGGTCGACAAGCATTAAATCAATACTTTCCCGCTCTATGATTTGAAGTGCTTCTCGCCCGTTAAAGGCTTCAAGAATTCTATAACTCTCTTTTTCTAAATAAAGACCTAGAAGCTCAACTATCTCAGGCTGGTCATCCACAATTAGTATAGTCCGATTCATCTGCATGCCCCTTTCTTCCATACAATTCCATTTTTATCTTCAGTATAACAAACTCAATGGAATCTTGGTGTATTTTTTTATGGAAGTTGTGCTTGTAGGACATGCTTTAGGTTTCGTTGTGCCGCTGACCTATACTTGCGGGGCATACTCTACCTATTATCGGTCTAGCATGTACCACAAGACCGTTGTTAACGAACATGCTAAACTTGTTCTCTCACTAGCATGTACCGCTAAACCTTTCTTGCCTTACATGCTCAGACATTTTTCACTCTTGCTTGTACCGCTAACCCCCTTTATCCATTGACATTTGGAACTTTTTTGAAAGTACCATGTCAAAAGCACACGATATGGCATCACTTTTGGATATCTCTGTAAAATCTTATACAATAAACATACGATATGGCATTACCTTTGTTAAACACTGGAAAACGTCATATCTAATATCCATCCCAATAAAAAAAGCCGCCCAGATCATCAGTTTTTCCACTGACTTTCTGGACAGCCTTATTGTAAATTATTTTAACTCAGCTAAAATTTCTTCGATTTTTGCAAGTTCAGATTGTAAACCGCCACCGCTTAGGTACCAAAGTACGCCATCTAGATACACGATTCGTTTGTTTTGATAAGCTTTCGTTTTCTGAATGATTTTGTTTTCCATATCTTTGTCGATATTAGATTGATCACCTACCGCAGCGGTACGGTCGATTACGAATAAGACTTCGGGATCAAATTCAAGAATTGCTTCAAAACCGAAGTTCGATCCATGAGAAGAAGATTCGATATTATTTGTTACTGGCTTGAACCCATAAATATCATAGATATAACCAAAGCGAGAGTTTTCTGCGAAACCAGATAATTTACCTTCATTGTACATTGTCACTAAAGAAGTCTCATAGTTGCCAGATAACGCCTTAACTTCTTCGATTGCAGAATCAATTTTTGCAATGTGCTCTTTTGCTTCATCTTCTTTATCAAACATTTTCGCTGCTACATCTACTGAAGCTAAAAATGTGTTCCAGTAGTCATCTTGTGAAGTTCCAACGAACACTACAGGTGCGATTTCACTTAGTTCCTCATAGAATGGAGATTGACGGCCAGAAATGAAAATCGCATCTGGACCGATTTCAGCGATATCTTCAAGTAATGGTTCTTTTAATGTCCCAACATTCACATAATCATCGCCCGCGTACTCTTCAAGGTTTTCTGGCAAACTAGAATCTTGTGGAACCCCTACAACTCCTTCAACACCAAGAGTATCTAGTGTATCTAGGAAACCATAATCAAATACAACAATCTTTTCTGGCATTGATTCAAATGTTACATCTTCAAAATTTATTGTACCCGCTTCTTCAGTGTCAGTTGAAGCAATTGTTGGTGAAATGGTCATTGGGTATTGACCTGTAGCTTCATTCGTTGTTTGTTCTCCTGCTACGTCAGTCTCATTTGTTTTTTCCTTTGTAGCCTCATCGTCATTGCCACAAGCTGTAAGCGCTACAGTTAGAGCTAAGATTGCACTTGCAAATTTCCATTTCTTCATTTTGATTCCTCTCCTTATTTAAACAATATGTAATTTTCTTACTAAAAATGAGAATCATTATCATTGATAACAATTCTCATTATAGATGCTTACAAAACTTCCGTCAATACTAAATCATTAAATTTTTTTTGAATATTTTTATTCCTATTTTTCCGCATTCACATGTACTTTATTGCCACTTGAACTCTCATTTATAAAAAAGACCCAGAGAATTGATTCTCTAGGTTTTATGCATGTGAATTGAAGTAAACACAGATCCGACAGCCATTTTGCTCTTGAATTGGGATATCCATATCGTAAATTTCACGTAAGGCGTCGGAATTAATGATTTCATGTGTAGGTCCATTTTTAACAAGCTTGCCATCTTTCAATGCAACGATTCGGTCTGAATATACTGATGCGAAATTGATATCATGCAAGACAATAACAACTGTTTTGCCAAGCTCATCAACAAGCTTACGTAGGATCTTCATTATTTGAACAGAGTGCTTCATATCAAGGTTATTTAATGGTTCATCAAGCAGTACATAGTCCGTATCCTGAGCAATTACCATTGCGATAAATGCACGTTGTCTTTGTCCACCTGATAATTCATCTAAGAATTTATCTTGGATATCAACTAGGTTCATATATTCGAGAGCTTGATCAATGAATTTTTCGTCCACATCTGTAAGGCGCCCCTTTGAATAAGGATAGCGACCAAATGCAACTAGCTCACGGATTGTTAATCGTACATTTAAATAATTCGATTGTTTCAAAATCGAAACACGTTGTGCAAACTCAGAAGATTTCCACTTCTGTACATTATTTTTATCTAGTAAAACTTCCCCAGTATCAGCATCTAATAAACGACTTACCATCGAAAGAAGCGTGGATTTACCAGCACCATTCGGCCCGATAAACGATGTAATCGTACCTGGTTCAATTGTTATGGTTACATCCTCGACAACTGGCTTCTTACCAAAATACTTGGATAATCCTTTGATTTCAATCATCATGCTGACCTACTTTCTCTTAATAGTAAGTAAATGAAGTAAATACCACCAACAAAGTTAATGATGACACTTAATGTCGTACGTAGTTCAAAAATATGTTCAACCAGGAATTGGCCACCTACAAGGGCAATAATCCCCATTAAGCTTGCTCCTAATATTAAAATGGAGTGCTTATATGTGACTAAGTATTGATATGCAAGGTTTGCTACGATTAAACCGAAAAATGTTATCGGGCCAACCAACGCAGTTGCCGTTGCAATTAACACAGATGATAGAATTAATATATTCATGACCATCTTGTCATAATTCACACCCAAGTTCATTGCGTTTTCACGACCAAGGGACATGACATCTAATTTATCCATGATTAAATATCCGTAAATAAAGGCGATTAATAAGATACCAATCGCGATATATAACAGTTCTGCCTTCACATTTGTAAAGGTAGCAAATAAGCGATTTTGTAATGCTAAATATTCAACTGGGTCAATCATGACTTGTAAAAATGTCACGAGACTTCCCAAAAGAGTTCCTATTATCATTCCTATTAATAACAGTAGATAGATTGGATGTTTATCAGACCTGAATAGGAAGCGATATAAAATTAGTGCAAATAATACCATTGCTAATATCGCAGCGCCAAAGTTTAAATACTTATTTAATACCCAAATCGACATGGAGCCCGCAAAGAAATAGATTAAGGTTTGAACGACTTCATACATTGAGTCGAGTCCCATAACTGAAGGTGTTAGAATCCGGTTTTGCGTAATTGTTTGGAATACAACGGTTGAGTATGCAATTGCAATTCCTGTAACAACCATTGCAGAAACACGGATCATTCGTTTAGGAAATGCGTAATCAAATCCACCTTTTAAATCATAAAACCCATATAATAAAATACATACGATTGCGATGACAGCTAAGAGAATCAATTTAGTACTATTTCGCATATGCTCTCCCCCTAAATAACATAATTAAGAAGATCGCACTGCCGATTACTGCAACTGTTACATTGACTGGAATCTCGTAAGGATGGACTATGACTCTACCTAAAATATCACAGATTAATAGAAACACAACTCCTAATGCTGCTGTATGAGGAATTGTTTTTCGTAAATTATCCCCTAAATAAAGTGAAACGATATTCGGTACAATTAATCCTAAAAATGGAATGACCCCAACCGTTAAAACAACAGTTGTTGAAATAATCGCTACTAGGATAAGGCCGATATTTAATACTACCTTATAGCTCAATCCTAAATTCTTCGCAAAATCCTCACCCATACCAGCAACGGTAAACTTATTAGCAAATATATACGCTAATATAATCGTTGGGACTGCTATATATAGAAGCTCGTAACGTCCTGCAATTATTAATGTGAAGCTTCCCATTAACCAGGACGAAATGTTCTGAATAAGGTCTGCTTCATATGCAAAGAACGTCGCGATTGATGATAAGATATTTCCGTACATAATCCCGATTAACGGGACAAAAATAGCATCTTTAAATTTAATCTTGTCTAGAATTTGCATGAAGATAAATGTACCTACTAGAGCAAATGCAAAACTAAAAATAATCTGTTGTGTGTAAGTTACATTTGTAAAGAATAGCATTGATATTAAGATCCCAAGCTTTGCTGCATCTAATGTACCTGCAGTTGTTGGAGATACGAACTTGTTTCTGCTTAAACTTTGCATAATTAAACCTGCAATACTCATTCCTGCTCCAGCTAGGATTATCGCCATTAAACGAGGAACACGGCTTATTAAGAATATCTGCGTCTCATCAGATTCCCAATCAAGCAGGTCCATCGGTGTAATATCAATAGCCCCAATAAATAGCGAAATGAAAGACAGGACAATGCCAATAATGATTAACATCCATAGTCTCATTTGTAAATCCTCATAACATGTGTATTCTTAGTGTGATAAATGAAAACGATTATCATTACTAATAATTTCATTATAAGTAATGAAAATTGTAAAATCAACCTTGAAATAGGAATACGGGTGGCTCCTCATTCGCCACCCGTAAACATTCGAACTGTTATTCTCACTACAGTTTAAGTCGATACATCGATGAATGTCCCCAACTTAATTCTTATTATTTTCACAAAACTTTCACAAATTAATTCAGGTGTTCTTTGATATATGTAAGAGCTTCTTCGACATGGCCTTTGACGGAAACTTTCCGCCATTCTTTTACAAGATTTCCTTCTTTATCAATGACGAATGTGGAACGTTCGATTCCCATGTACTCCTTGCCGAAGTTTTTCTTCAGCTTCCAAACTCCATATTTCTCTGCTACTTCATGATCCTCATCTACCAATAAAAGAAATGGAAGATCATATTTATCAATGAATTTTTTATGTCGCTCAAGTGAGTCAGTGCTTACCCCAAGAATTACAGTATCAAGCCCACCAAAGCTTTCGTGCGCATCCCTAAAATCACAAGCCTCTGTTGTACAACCTGGTGTCATATCTTTTGGATAAAAATATAGCAATACATTCTTTCCTTTAAAATCTGCTAATGAAACTGTTTCTCCGTTACTCGCTGTTGCTGTAAATTCAGGCGCCTTTTGTCCAACTTCAATTGTCATTTCGATTACCTCCTGTTTTTCCTATTAAGAATAGGGTACATAATTTATAGAAGATATACAAATAATCAGGACGGTATTTGTTTTAAAGGTATTCGTGCTAAAATAGAATAGTTGATTTCAAAGCTAGGAGGAAGGACATAAATGAATTTTTCAAAATCAGAAGAGTTATATAGTGAAGCATTGGAGCACATCGTTGGTGGTGTAAATAGTCCGTCACGTTCATATAAGGCAGTGGGCGGCGGTGCACCCGCGGCGATGGAACGTGCAAAGGGTGCTTACTTTTGGGATGTAGATGGGAATAAATACATAGATTATTTGGCTGCTTATGGTCCAATTATTACAGGTCATGCCCATCCTCATATTACCGAAGCCATTACAAAAGCTGCTGAAACGGGTGTGCTTTACGGAACACCGACTCCACATGAAGTAAAGTTTGCAAAAATGCTAAAGGAAGCTATTCCAGGGATGGATAAAGTACGTTTTGTAAACTCCGGTACGGAAGCAGTTATGACAACAATCCGTGTGGCACGCGCGTATACAAATAGAACAAAGATCATTAAATTTGCAGGTTGCTATCACGGACATTCTGACCTTGTGCTTGTAGCAGCTGGTTCTGGCCCTTCCACATTAGGAACCCCAGATTCTGCTGGTGTCCCAAAGAGCATTGCACAAGAAGTAATCACGGTTCCTTTCAATGATATTGAACCATTTAAAGAAGCCCTTGCTAAATGGGGTTCGGAAATTGCCGGAGTACTTGTTGAGCCAATTGTAGGGAACTTTGGAATTGTCGAGCCTAAAGAAGGCTTTTTAGAACAAGTACTTGAGCTTTCTCATGAAGCAGGTGCACTCGTTATTTTTGATGAGGTCATTACAGCTTTCCGTTTTATGTATGGAGGCGCTCAGAATCTATTAGGCATTACACCAGATTTAACAGCGTTAGGAAAAATCATTGGTGGCGGACTTCCAATAGGCGCATATGGCGGTAAAAAAGAAATTATGGAACAGGTAGCTCCACTTGGGCCAGCATATCAAGCAGGAACGATGGCTGGCAATCCAGCATCCATGCTATCAGGAATCGCTTGTTTAGAAGTGCTTCAGGAAGAAGGATTGTATGAGAAATTAGATCGACTCGGTGCAATCCTTGAAGAAGGAATTTTACAGCATGCATCTACCTACAATGTTCCAATTACAATTAACCGATTAAAAGGCGCATTGACGATTTTCTTTACGAATGAAAAAGTTGAAAACTATGAGCAGGCAGAAAATACAGACGGCGAAATGTTTGGTCGTTTCTTTAAATTAATGCTTAGCCAAGGCATCAATCTTGCCCCTTCAAAATATGAAGCATGGTTCTTAACGATTGCTCATACCGAAGAAGATATAATTGAGACATTAAAAGCAGTTGAATATGCGTTCAAGAATTTATAAGGTGTTTATTGGAAACCTGCCGTGGGGCAGGTTTTTTTTGATTTCTAGCTTTATTTTATGCTATTGTCCATAAATTTTTATTATTAGCCGTATTTTTGATTTATTAGCCAAAAAACTAAAGCTAATAGCCGTATTTTAATTTTATCGGCCATATTTTAAATTTCCGCAATAGAAGAGAAAAAACTTTGTACATTCAACAAAATACCAAATTACAACGGGCCTCGACTAGGACATGTTTCTCTTGCTATAAGCATAAAATCATTGTATGATACTGTATTGGTTTAGATTATGGAAAAAAAGCTAAATATAAGATGATGTTCAAAAAGTCCGGTAAAAATGACGCATCGAATTTCTTCGTTGGCTTGCTTTTGCGTTCCTTGGAAAAGAAAACCACTTTTCCAGCGTGCGATGTGGAATCAAGGAAGTAATATTCCTTATGCTCACGTATCAAACACATACGTGCCACTACTCGGGAGCTACACCGCCTTGAACTTTCGACGCACAGGATGTGCTAGTGTCGGCGTCGCCACAGGACGTGGCGCTATCGCCGACGAGGTCCTTTTTATCCTCCTTTTTGAACACGTAGATAAGGAAACAGCTTTTTTATAGAAAGGATTCGTATAAATGAAATTTGGTGCCCGCATGTTAAAAACGGGAATAGCCATTACCCTTGCGTTAATGTTAGCAAAGCTTCTTGAATTACCTTCCCCGGTATTTGCTGGGATTGCTGCTGTTTTTGCGATTCAACCTTCGATATACCGTTCTTACTTAACTGTGATTGAACAGGTTCAAGCCAACGTGATCGGTGCGTTCTTTGCAGTTATGTTTGGAATGTACTTTGGCAATAATGCATTTATCATTGGACTAACTGTTGTTCTTGTTATCGCGATTAACCTGAGGTTTAAGATGGAGAAGACGATCTCAGTCGCAATCGTAACCGTCATCGCTATCATGGAAAGTCCTAGTGAACAATTTATTGAGTTTGCAAGTCTTCGCTTTCTTGCAATCTTATTGGGAATTTTGTCCGCGTTTTTAGTCAACCTTGTTTTTCTCCCACCTAAATATGAGAAAAAACTATATGATGCCATTGTCGAGCAATGCGAGGAAATCTTTAAATGGGTGCGAGTTAGTACAAGGCATGCATCCGAATATAATACGTTAAAAGATGATATCGACAAAATTAAAGAAAACATCATACAAATTGATCAGCTATTTCTCCTATATAAAGAGGAACGGAATTATTTTAAAAAGGTAGAATACGAAAAGTCTAGAAAGCTTGTTTTGTTTCGACAAATGATTGTTTGTACAAACCGAGCATTAGACACACTAAAAAAGCTCCATAAGCATGAAAATGAACTACACGATTTGCCGATTCCGTTTCAGCAATTTTTTGTAAAAGAAATTGATGATCTTCTTCATTTTCACGAGCAAATATTATTAAAATTTGTTGGTAAGGTAAAGGTTCAGGCCCCAGAAGAGCTAAAGCAGGATTTTGCATTTGATCGAAAAAAGATCATTGATACCTTGTTTAATCAACAAAAGCCAGCGAATGAAGAAGATGAAGAGGCATGGTATCACCTGATGACACTTGCATCGACCATCTTTGAATACTCTGAACAGCTTGAAAGATTGGATACATTGGTAGATAGCTTTCAAAGTTTTCACAATGAAGTTATCGTGGAAGAAGCGAATAAAGAGTAAAAAACAGCTAACACAAGTTAGCTGTTTTTTTATTGTTTCATCTTCGGGTCTAATGCGTCCCTCAGCCCATCCCCCATTAAATTAAATCCAAGCACCGTCAGCATGATTGCAATCCCTGGAAAAATCATTGTCCACGGAGCCTGCGTTAAGTAATTCTTTGAATCAGCAAGCATTTTACCCCATTCTGGATTTGGTGGCTGAGCTCCCATTCCTAAAAATCCGAGTGCTGCTGCTTCAATAATAGCAGTCGCAATCGCCAATGATGCCTGGACGATGATTGGCGCCATACTGTTCGGTAGAATATGATGAAATAAAATTCTCCGGTCCTTCATCCCAACAGCCCGGGCGGCGGTTATATATTCCTCTTCCTTTACACTTAACACCCTCGATCGAATCAACCTTCCAAAGTTCGGTACATTGATGATTGCAATAGCAATCAATGCATTTCGAAGTGAAGGCCCTAGGATTGCAACAATAGCTAAAGCGAGTAAGATACTTGGAAAAGCTAGCAATATATCAAACATTCGACTAATCAGGTTATCTACCCAACGACCATAATATCCTGCTAGGATTCCAAGTAAACTTCCCACGATCGCGGAGCCCATAACAGCAAAGAAACCCACCCGTAATGAGATTCTTGCCCCATAAATGATTCTTGATAAGATGTCCCTTCCAAAATCATCTGTTCCGAGCCAGTGATCACTGGAAGGCGGTTGAAGTCGATTTGCCAGATTTTTCTCATCGATTCCTTGAGGCGCAATGAGTGGTGCAAAAATGGCAAGTATGATAAAAAAGAAAACAATACAAGTTCCTACAATTGCTAATTTATTTTTACGAAAGCTTCTCCACGCTTCCTTCCATGGAGAAATAACACCATCATTATTTTTCATCGACATATCCGTTTGAGCTAACTCTGTCATCTAATCACCCCTTCCCTATTTTTTAACGATATTTAATTCGCGGATCGATAACCGCATATAAAAGATCTACGATTAAATTGATAAAAACAAAGAAGGTCGCGACTACTAAAATACCTGACTGAATCACCGGGTAATCACGATAATTAATAGCTTCATAAATATATCTTCCAATTCCTGGCCAACCAAATATCGTTTCTGTTAAAATAGCTCCTCCCAGTAATAAACCTGTTTGTAAACCGATCACCGTTAAAACTGGAATGACCGCATTTTTCAAGGAGTGCTTGTACACGACCCAAAACATCTTGACTCCCTTTGCACGTGCCGTTCTTACGAAGTCTGAACGCATCACCTCAAGCATGCTAGAACGTGTAATACGTGCGATTATTGCCATTGGAATGGTTGCTAGCGCGACACTCGGTAGGATTAAATGCTTTAAGACCGTCACAAATTGATCAGTTCTCCCGTTAATTAGAGTATCTATTAAATAAAGACTGGTAATTGAATCAACTGGGTCACGCACATTTTCTCTGCCGGTGGTTGGTAATAGATCTAATTGAAGTGCAAATGCCCACTGCTCCATTAACCCTAACCAAAAAATGGGCATCGATACACCAATTAAGGCAAGGACCATTGCAGTGTAATCAAACCAAGAATTCTGAAACCAAGCGCTTATAATTCCAGCGTTAACTCCTATTACAATTGCAATAATCATCGCAACAAGGGTTAACTCTATTGTTGCGGCTAGATAGGGCCAAATCTCATCACTTATAGCCGTTTTCGTCCGAATAGATTCACCTAAATCACCGGTCAAGAGTCCCTTGATATACTCGAAATATTGAATGTATAAAGGTTGATCAAGACCAAGTTTTGTTGTCAGCGCGGCGATGGCCTCCTCGGTAGCACGCTGGCCAAGGATGATTTGTGCCGGATTTCCAGGGATTAGGTGAATAATTGAAAAAACAACAAGAGTCATGCCAATTAACACTGGAATGACCATTCCAATTCTTCGTAATGTATATGCGAACAAGGTTATCACCTCTTTTATTGGAAAAGTAGACGTCAAAGAGGAGAATAAATCTCCCCTTTGATCTGTCTCAAACATTCATCTTTTACTCAAATTCAACCTTTGTCAAAATATCAGAACCAGTTGGGTGTGGTAACAGTCCTTTTAGGTTTTTCTTTCCTGCTAGTAGTGGTGTTGAATGAACCAATGGTGCCCATGGAGAATCTTCATGGATAATTTCCTGAGCTTTTTTATACAACTCATTTCGTTGCTCTTGATCTGGAATGGTTTGGGCTTCAATTAAAATATCATGAAGCTCATCATTACTGTAATACGAATAGTTGTTACTACCGATGCTATCTTTATCTAATAATGTATAAATAAAGTTATCTGGGTCTCCATTGTCCCCTGTCCAACCTAACATGTAGGCATCAAATTCTCCTTTGCTAGCTTGTTCCAAGTACGTTCCCCAATCAACTGATTTAATTTCTGCCTTAACACCGATTTCAGCAAAGCTTGATTGGATAACCTCTGCAACTTTCATTCCATCAGGCATATATGGACGTGGAACAGGCATTGCCCAAAGCTCCATTTCAAACCCATCCGGATAACCTGCCTCAACTAGTAATTCTTTCGCTTTTTCGAGATCATATGGATATGGTTCAATATCATCGTTATACCCTTCTAAAGCTGGTGGAAGTGGATTCTTAGCAGGTTCGGCAAGGCCTCCATAAAACGCTGCAATAATTCCTTCTTTATCAATCGCATGATTTAATGCTTGACGAACGAGTTTATTATCAAAAGGTGGTCTATTGACTGTAAAACCTAAGTAACCAACATTCATGGACGGTCGCTCAAATGTTTGTAAATCAGGATTTCCTTCAATTTGAGTTAAATCTGAAGGGTTTACGCCATCCATTAAATCAATTTCACCTGCAAGTAATGCATTAAGGCGAGCTGAATTTTCTGGAATTGATCTAAATATAATTTTCTCTAATTTCGGATAGCCTTCCATCCAATAATCAGGGTTCTTTTCTAATGTAATTCTGTCATTTTCTTTCCATTCAACAAATTTAAATGGACCTGTACCTACTGGATTTTTCATAAAGTCTCCACCGAATTTCTCAAGTGCAGTAGGACTTGCAATACCGAATGGGGACATCGCAAGGTTCTTTAAGAAAGGAGCTTGTGGACGATTTAATATAAATTTAACCGTAAAATCGTCTTCTGCAACTACTTCTTTTATCACATGACCTTCATCCCCTTTAAATCCTCCAAACATGGTGTAATAAGGGAATTGGTCAGCATCTCCATTCATCCAACGCTCGAAGTTCTTAACCACGGCATCTGCATTAAAATCCGTACCATCATGGAATTTAACCCCTTCACGAAGCTTCAGTGTATATTCAAGCCCGTCTTCAGAAGGTGTCCACTCAGTTGCCAGACCTGGTTGTAAAGTGGTGTCTTGTTCTCCATAGTTTATTAAGGTTTCGAAGATATTCACCGTTACCTTAAAAGTTTCCCCCTCCGTGGTTGAAATTGGATCTAGAGAAACAGAATCCCCACCACGACCAAATACAAGCTCTTTTTGCACTTCTCCTGTTGGAGTCTCTTCTTTTGGCTTATCTCCCTCATTTTGATTTTCGCTTCCTTCTTCACTTCCTCCACTACAGCCTACTAAAGCTGTCGATATAAGGAGCAGGAATAAAATTGAGACTAGTATACCTTTCCTCTTAAACAATGAAATTCCCCCTTGTAGCTTTTTTTATTATCATGAATGCTACGAGTCATTCGTAGAGATGACAAGCAACAAAATGACCTTCTTCCACTTCCTTAAACTCTGGGCGTGTCGTCTTGCAAATATCCATGCAACTGTTGCATCTTGTGTGAAATGTACAACCTGCAGGTGGGTTTGATGGGCTTGGAATCTCCCCGGTGATCCCAACCGACTCATTTTTATAATCTGGGTCTGGAATTGGCACAGCTTCAAGCAAGCTTTTTGTATATGGATGCAGAGGTTTATTGTAAAGCTTCTCACTATCAGTCAATTCTATGATTCTTCCTAAATACATCACGCCCACTCTATCACTTATATGCCGCACTACCCCTAAATCATGTGCAATAAATATATAGGTGAGGTCATATTTCTTTTGCAGATCCTCCATAAGGTTTAATACCTGTGATTGAATCGACACATCGAGAGCGGAAACTGGCTCGTCTGCAATAATGAGGGAAGGATTAGTCATTAACGCCTTTGCAATACCAATACGCTGTCGCTGTCCTCCACTAAATTGGTGCGGATATCGTTTTGCATGATAACTACTTAATCCTACGACCTCTAGCATTTCTTGGACTCTACGCTTTCGTTCCGTTCTATCACCAATTCCGTGAACGATCAGAGGCTCCTCTAGTATTTTTTCGACAGTATGCCTTGGATTTAGGGAAGCGTATGGATCTTGAAAAATAATTTGCATATCACGTCTGAGCTTCCTCATCTCTGATAATGATAGATTTGTAACATCCTGATCATTAAATAGAACCTGCCCTTCTGTTGGGTCTAAAAGCCGTAAGATAAGTCTTCCTGTTGTAGATTTTCCACACCCACTTTCTCCAACGATCCCTAGGGTTTCGCCCTTATTCACAAAAAAGGAAAGTCCATCAACGGCCTTTACATCTCCAACTTTTTTTCCAAACACACCACCGTTAACCGGAAAATACTTTTTTAAATTATGGACTTGTAGTAAAGGCTGTGTCATGATTGCTCTCCCCCTCTCGAGTTTGCAAAAAACAGCGAACACGATGACCTCTATCATCAACCCTATAAAGCTCTGGATTTTCAGATGAGCATCTTTCAAATGCAAATTCACATCGCTCAGCAAAACGACACCCATGCCTGATTGAACCCGGCTTTGGCACATTACCAGGAATTGAATAAAGGCGTTCATTCTTATTGCGAATATCAGGAACTGATTTTAATAATCCTTTCGTATATGGATGCTTCGGATTTTTAAAAATGGATGAGACTTCGCCTTCTTCCACAATCTTTCCGGCATACATGACAACCACTCGTTCACATATTTGCGCAACAACGCCTAAATCATGTGTAATGAGCATAATGGCAGTATTCATCTCAACGTTCAATTCCTTCATTAGCTTCAAAATCTGTGATTGAATCGTAACGTCTAAGGCAGTTGTTGGCTCATCGGCGATTAATAGTTTTGGGTTGCATGCCATCGCCATTGCAATCATCACTCTTTGACGCATACCTCCAGATAATTGGTGGGGATATTCCTCCATTAATTCCTCTGCACGCGGAAGGCCGACACGTTTCATAATTTCAATAGCCTTTAAACGGGATTTCTTTTTATCCCATTTCCTATGTATCTTTATCCCCTCTATCATTTGATTACCGATTGTAAATAAAGGATTAAGAGAAGTCATGGGTTCCTGAAAAATCATCGCGATTTCATTTCCCCTAATTTGACGCATCTTTTTCTCAGAGTAATGGATGATATTTTCACGATTAAAAATAATTTCACCACCGACAACTTTGCCAGGAGGATTTGGAACTAGTCCCATTATCGATAAGGATGTGACACTTTTCCCGCAACCTGATTCTCCAACCACCCCGAGAATTTCCCCTTCTTTTATATGAAAGTCAATGTTGTCAACCGCTGGTATTTCTCCTTCATCAGTAAAAAATGAGGTGCGCAAACCTTTTACCTCAATTATTTTTTCCCCCATCTATCACACCTGCCTTTACAAGAAGTTTTATTAAAAAGGTGGACGAATTATTACAACAATGTAAAAAAAAGGCCCCGAGAAACGAAGGAATTTTATCCTATAATTCGACAGGATTTCCCTGGAAATAACAACAAGATCTCATTCAAAGCAGAAACCCGTCGAATTTGAAGATAAAAAAGATGCGGAAGTTTATCCACGGGTTCCGTTTTGAATTAATAACCGGCCAATTATCACATCAATAGGCATACGAATTTCTAATGTGTAGTAACAGTTAAAATCATAGTCAAAAAAGCTAAGTCTACGGACAAATGAAGGTTAAAATTTTTGCAGGGGTTTGGATGTTTTGGGATCTTCAGACAAGGGGTGGCATATTTAATTCTGGTGTGTCGGAAGTTTGGCGATCTTCAGACAAACGGGTGGCAGAATCTGTGCGGGGGTGTCCGAAGTTCGTGGATTTTCAAACAAAAGAAGGCGGATTCTGTGCAGGGGTGTGCGAAGGTGGAGTAACTTCGGACAAGGATTAGCATATTCACCGCGAGGGTGTCCGAAGTTTGAGGATCTTCAGACTCTGGAATGCGGAATCTGTGCAGGGGTTTCCGAAGTTCGTCGATCTTCAGACAACGGTTGGCATATTCACCGCGAGTGTGTCCGAAGTTTGATGATCTTCAGACAAGGGAAGCTGAAATCAGTACGAGTGTGTCCGAAGTTTGGAGATCTTCAGACAACGGTTGGCATATTCACCGCGAGTGTGTCCGAAGTTTGATGATCTTCAGACAAGGGAACGCGAAATCAGCTCGAGTGTGTCCGAAGTTTGGGGATCTTCAGACAAGGGAAGGCGAAATCAGCGCGAGTGTGTCCGAAGTTTGGGCATCTTCAGACAAAGTAATGCGAAATCAGTGCGAGTGTGTCCGAAGTTTAGATATCTTCAGACAAGGGAAGCTGAAATCAGTGCGAGTGTGTCCGAAGTTTGGAGATCTTCAGACAAGGGAACGCGAAATCAGCTCGAGTGTGTCCGAAGTTTGGGGATCTTCAGACAAGGGAAGGCGAAA